>JAKSDM010000643.1 GCA_022360135.1 Pseudanabaenales cyanobacterium
AAGGAATTGGAGCGACACCTAGAGTATCTAGTAGATGATTAACTGGGCCATCGGCCTGAAACAACCTGCGAAATCCTAGGCCGACCGCCACCAGTGAAGTAATTGAAGGAATGAAGTAGGCGGTTCTCAGAAGTCCCCTTAGAGCCAAGCTCTGATTCAGCAAAACGGCTAACCCTAAAGGAATGGCCAAGCTGGGGAGAAGGGTCGCCAGGGTAAAGTAGGCGGTGTTTTTGAGTACTTGCCAAAAATCTGGATCGATTAATAACCGCCGGTAATTTTGCAGGCCAATCCACTGGACACCTTCTCTGGTAAAGCTGCCTGTGGTGAAACTAAGGTAAAGCAGGTAGAGGATTGGCCAGAAGACGAAGAGACTTAGCAAAAGTAATGCGGGCGCCAAGAGTATCCAGGCCGCGATCGCATCGTCATCTAGCTGCTCAAATTTCTGAAAAGCCATCCTTACAGGAATTTCTTGAGGGTTAACGCCAACCCATCAACCCGATAAAACATTAAAAACGCTATAGCCTAGAGTAAGGTTTGCCTTCCACCTGTGCCTACCTTTAATTCTTGTTTAGTAGATATCCTAATACCTCCCTAAGGTCTAAGCTGTAACTTGCCCACAATTTTCTCCTTTCTCAAGGATGAATCAGGCAAGTTCCTGAAAGCAGCCAGACCATGAATTCCCCCCTCTATGACACGCTATCTGATTGCACCTGCCTTACCCAGCCAACCTTACCCGTTTAATCCTCCCCTTAAGTTAGGCATTTTGGCCTCTGGCAGCGGCAGTAATATGGAGGCCATTGCCCGTGCGATCGCCGATGGCGAACTCAACGCCAGCATTCAAGCGCTGATTTATAACAATCCAGAAGCCGGGGTGGCGGAGCGAGCAAAACGCTTAGATATTCCAGCTGTACTTCTGAACCATCGAGTGTTCGAATCTAGAGAAACTCTGGACAAGCACATCATCCAAACTTTGCAGAAATATCAAGTGGAGTGGGTAATTATGGCGGGTTGGATGCGGCGGGTCACCCAGGTATTAATCAACGCCTTCCCAAATCGCATTCTCAATATCCACCCCAGTTTACTGCCTAGCTTTCCAGGAATGCGAGCAGTGGAACAGGCGTTGGCGGCGGGGGTAAAACTCTCGGGCTGTACCGTACATTTCGTAGAACTAGCAGTGGATAGCGGTCCAATTGTGATCCAAGCCGCCGTACCCGTCTTACCCGACGACACCCCAAAAACATTGCAGGCTCGGATCCAGGTGCAAGAACATCGGATTTTTCCGGCTGCGATCGCGCTAGCAGCTGCTGAAGCTTACTCTGAAACCTAAAGGCGAATTTTTCTGCTTTGCCAAATACACCTTGTCTGGAAAATCCAAAATCTTAACAGTACAAGATAATTGATATCACAGCCATGTTAGCTATTACAGCCCAAAATTCAGGATGAGGCAATTTACTCAAAGCCTTAATTTTTTAAGGAAGAACAGGAAAGATTAAAGTAGTTCTATAGTGGCTAGCTGTCAGGATCGCCCAACAAAGATAGAGGAGAATGATATATGCAGAATGCTTTATATCCACCTGCAAGATAGCTTATCCAGTCAGGATTAGAGTCTTCCGCCTCAATCATGACAACTTTGGCGAATGGTTAAAAAACAAGTTCAAGCATTTCTAACCCCTTATTTAAAGCCACTGTTAGGCTTAGGCATCAGAAAAAAGATTGCCTATGGGTATATCCTGGCAATTGGGATCGCATTATTTGGAGCGATCTCAGCTCGTATTGTACATATTACTTCCGAAAAAACTGAAGAAATAGCTGAAGAAATAGCTGAAAGCGCCAAACTCTTAAAAGAGTTGGAAGGGATTCTTTTAGAGGTCCATCATCTGCCGCACCGACTGGCGTTGCTTACCAACAACCCACAAGAATTTAACCAGAAGGCGACTCGACTGTTCAATTGCATCAATGCTTTAGAATTACTGCTGAATCATAT
>JAKSDM010001773.1 GCA_022360135.1 Pseudanabaenales cyanobacterium
GCCACCTCATCCCGGTGGCTGACCCGCACGATGTCCTGCACAATGATCGGACCGGCGTCCAAGTCTGAGGTGACGTAGTGGGCGGTGGCGCCGATAATTTTGACTCCCCGCTCATAAGCCTGATGATAGGGATTGGCGCCCACAAAGGCGGGTAAAAAGGAATGGTGGATGTTAATAATGGTTGGGAACTGCTGAATAAAGTCGGGGCTGAGAATCTGCATATATTTAGCCAGCACCGCCAAATCAATCTGGTAATCCTGTAGAAGCGCCAGCTGCTTTGCTTCCTGTTCTGGTTTGGTGGTTTGGGTTACAGGCAGGTGGTGAAAGTCGAGGCCAAACTGATCCGCCACCGTTTTGAGTTTGGCGTGATTACTTATGAGCAGAGGAATCTCAGCCAAGAACTCACCGGCCTTGTAACGCCACAGCAAATCAATCAGACAGTGATCCTGCTGACTAACCCAAATGGCAATTCGGGGAACAGCGTCGGAGCAGTGAAGTTGCCAATTGGCCGCCAGTGGGCGGGCGATCGCATCAAATGCTGGACCAATCAAATCGCGGGGCAGATTAAACCCATCTAATCGCCATTCAATACGCGTCAGGAATAGTCCCGACGCTTCATCGCGATGCTGATCCGCATGGACAATATTGCCGCCATTGGCGTAGATGAAGTTGGCAATTTTGGCCACCAGCCCTTTTTGATCAGGGCATGAGATGAGTAGGGTGGCGGTGGGGGAGGTCATGGGGAGGCAAGGGGAGAAGATTTAGAGAGGCGATATGTCGTGTCTAGGAGGGGAGGGGGGGAGAGGGGGAGAGGGGGAGAGGGGGAGGAGGTTATTCTGCTGGGTTAGATTCGGGTTTATCGGCTGCTGCTTTCCATTCCTCCAGAGGACGCTCTACCCCATTGATTAGATCAATCGCCGCCACCTGGATTTCAATTTCCTCCTCAGCCGACTCGGCAGACGCCTGGGGGGGATCGACTTGGACATAAAGAGATCCGCCGCTAAAATCTTCTGCGCCCAAAACCAGAGTGTGGGTATCGCCGTTTTCGAGGGTCATCTCAATCGCGCCAGTGGGATTTGTGAAGCCGAAATCCGCTTGCTGCTCCGGTGTAATGGTGATTGTGCGATTACTGGGCTCGGTCGTGACTAAACTGAGCAAGAAAGCAATTGAGGCTTGTTCCGCTAGGGCTGACTCGGGCGCTGTCATTTGCCAAACGCCTTCCTGATCGCGTTCAAATTCAATGGTTTCACCTTGGCGCTCGATTTTCAGCTTATTGACTTGAGCCTCCTCAAAAACAAACAGGCGATCGCCCGATTTTTGGGTAATTCCCCCTCTATTTGAGGCTGAGCGCAGGGTTTCTGTAATCAAGACAACGCCGCCGAGGGCGATCGCCACAGCCATTAAAATCACGGTATTTCGCTGAAGTTTCATCCCCTTTTCCGTCCTCCGTTCTCCGCCCTCCGCCCTGCTGCTCTCTAACGTCTCCTTAACGTCGCCTGAGCCACATCACAATTGCCCCAATAAAACCAATTAGGGGCAAGATAACCAGGGCTAAAGCGCCAACTGCAAGTTGTTGTTGCAGGGTCATGACAATTCGCCGATTGGTAATTTCTTTGGGACGAATCGACAACGTCGCATCATCTTGTCGCCCTAACCAACTAACTGCATTTAAGAACACATCCCCATTCAGTTGCTGCTCAAACAAACCATCAGTGGAGAAGGTGGCATTCCCAATAACCACTAGCCGAGCTTCTGGTGTGGGGAGGTCTGAGGCTGAATTGGCTGAATTGTTTTCATCTATAGCGGCTGCATCTGGTTCCGCAGCGGGCTGATCCTGCTTAACTTCAGCCTCATCAGACTGGGCTTCAGGAGATACTTCAGAAGAAGCGACCGCCTCCGTTTCAGGGTTATTCGACCTGGCGGCGTGATCAGGCGGAATGTCTTCAGTCTCACCCTCGGAAGTCACAGGGGGCGCCGCCAATTTTCGGCTTAGGGCGACACCGAGAATAAAAGGTCCCTCAGGGGGTTGACTGGGATCAAACTGCAATTCTCCACTGTCTGAAATCTGCTCCGCTTGACTTTGCGGATTAGTAAAGAGTAAGGGGGTTGCAGCCACACCGGGTATTTCGGTGATATTGATCGAACGCGCTACCGGGTAAAATGAGCGGCCATCGCCAAAATCACGAGTAATCGGATGCTCGCCATAGTCTGTCACCAAGGGAGCCGCAGGTCCAAAACCAAGCAGCACCCCACCGCCTGATGTATCAAGTACTAACCGCTCATCTAGGGTAATCCCCCAATTCGCTAAGAGGCGATCGAGTTTGGGGTCGGTATTGGGATCAATCAACAGCAGCAAGCCTCCGCCTTTGTCCAGATAGGTCTCCAATGCCTTGATCTCTGGTTCAAAGAATTCTTGCCGAGGACCTGCCACCACAATCACCGATGCATCCTCCGGCGGCTCTGGTGTTTCTGCTAAGTTGAGGATCGACACCGTATAATTTTTATCCTCCAGGCTGTCGGCTGCCTGAAAAAAGCCAGATTCAGAGCCATCAATCTTATATTCGCCATGTCCTTGTAGGAAATAGGCAGTCAGGGTGCGATTGCTGACAACTTGCTCCAACCGATTGGTTAATTGTCGCTCCGCCAACCGTTCACCCCCACTCAGTTGCTGAACCAAAAGGCGATTTTCCCCAACTTCTAGATAGACCTCCCCTGGCGCCTTGACCTCAAATTGTTGACTCAAGAGAGGTTCAGCAAATGGATCCACATACTCATAGCTGAACAGGGAATTTTGCCGCCGATAACTCTGCAGCAGCTGTTTATCCAGAGAATTCTGAGTGGTGTCGAAAATAAACAGCTTGACGGGTTCGCTCAGTCTGTTCATCACCTCCTTCGATTGTGGCGCCAGACTAAAGAGTTGGTTCTCCGTCAGATCTAAGCGAGCCGAGTAGCGCACCCCCAAAAAATTCACCAGTCCTAAAATGACTAGCATGGCCACTGTGGCGATCAGAGCATTGGTCCCGACTTGAGTCGATCGGCGGCGCCAGAACTTTATCAGCGAGTAGTAGCCAGCGAACCAAGATCCCATTCCCAGCAGGACAAAGCCCCCCAACAACAGTCCTGTGGGTAAAAGCGTCAATCCGCCTAAAGCGCCTGATATAACACCCGCTGTTGTCAACGCCAAGCCTGGCCAGAGCAAAAATTTGAGGTATTTCCGATACGTTTCAAAAGTTTTCATAGCAGCTTGATGAGCGCTTCAATCCAAAATCCTCAGTCCCCAGATTGCAATGCAAACCTCAGAATTCAACCCGAATTAAGACCGCTGGAACCTAAGGGCGTCAATCGCTTGAGCTGTGAGGAAGAGCCCCAGCGCAATGTAGGTGATAAACAAAAGCAGGCCGCTAGTATCGAGGACGCCTTGGGTAAAGTCGTTGTAGTGATTCAGTAGGGATAGATGACTGAGGATATCGCCCCAACCTCCCCCCAGCCCTTCGGCAATGGCGTCAATTACCCAAAGCAAAAGCACTAGGGCGAAGGTCATAATAGCGGCGAAAACCGTGCTTTCGGTCAAGCAGGAAACAAACATTCCCAGGGACAAAATGCTGGCGGCTAAGAGAATCAGTCCGGCGTGTCCGAGCAACATGCCAATGGGTTGGATGGGAGGGTCAGACGTACTCAGGGCGATCGCCTCACAGGCCATTAAAGGCAATACGATGGTGATATAAAAGGTGACGACCCCTAGTAATTTCCCCAATGCAACCGCCCAGTTAGTGATAGGTGAGGTCGCCAACAATTCCAAAGTCCCTTGCTTGCGCTCCTCAGCATAAAGTCCCATGGACAAAATAGGCAGCACGAACATAGAGAGAGAGCCCAGCAGACTGAGATAAATCTTGAGAAACTCGTAAGGCACATCAATCGACGCGCTACCGCCGCCAAACTGATCGGCCATCGCCACCTGAGCAATTAATCCCTGAGGGCTTAAGAGAATCACCGTCAGAAAAAAACCGCCCAACAGCCAAAATAGACCCGCGATCGCATAAGCCAGGGGTGAGGCGAAGTAGCTCTGTAACTCCCGCCGATAAATAGCTGTAATGTTGCCAATCATAATCCTCATGTCGACTCAGTCTCCTCTGGCGCATTCGTCGTGTCAACCGGCTTGTCGGCTGGCGGAGGCGAATCCTGAGGCGGACTCGCCTCAGGCGCGGTCAATGTCGATGCACTCAGGCCAGTCTCTGTTTTCTCCTGAGTCGTTAAGTTGAGGAAAACATCCTCCAAGCTGATCCGAGTGCGGCGCAATTCATACAATCCTAGACCCGCGCCTACCAAGACGGCGGCCATCTCGCCGCCGGGGTCGCGACTCCCTTCTGAGATAATCTGCAGGCGATGATGTTGCTGAGGTAATCCTTCCCCCGCCATCACATCCACTGTTCGGATTCCACTGACAGTCTGTAATTGCTGCAGGGCCACCTGAGGATCTCCCTTGATCTCAACCTCATATCCGGTTTCTCCAGTCAACCGCGACATCAAATTATCTGGGGTGTCGGTCGCGACGATTCGCCCTTGGTTAATAATGGCGACCCGGTTACAGGTCATACTAGCCTCCGGTAAAATATGGGTCGAGAGAATAATGGTGTGCTCCCCCGACAAACTTTTGATTAAGTTGCGGACCTCAATAATTTGCCGAGGATCCAGTCCCACCGTAGGTTCATCCAGGATAATGGCGGGTGGCTCATGGACAATGGCTTGGGCAATCCCAACCCGCTGGCGAAATCCTTTGGAGAGCTTGCGGATGAAGACTGACCGCTTTTCGAGTAGA
>JAKSDM010000075.1 GCA_022360135.1 Pseudanabaenales cyanobacterium
CTGCGCTCGGTCAACCACGATTAAGACGGGTTCTATTTGATCTTTAACACAATTGGGAAGCTGGTTGCTTTGCGCCAAGAGGGCGACTGGATCTTCTGCTTGTAAAATCACCTGCCAGCCGGGAACCGACACCCAAGCCCCTGCGCCAGAAAACTTAACCACACCGAATGGGGCTTCAGGCAAGGTGACTGGAACGGCTTTGAAGTCTTCAACCTTCAGGGGTAACTGTCCCGCCACCGGCATAATACAGGGGGCCTCTGACTCTGATTCCAGGCGATAACTTGGCAGCATCGGCGCAGGCCGGGATTTCACCACAGTGAAGTCGGTTAAGAGTTTTTCAATCTGTTGACGGGCGCTGTCACTGTGGGTAAATCGCAAGGCTTGCGCAATCAGCCGCGATCGCGCCTGCAGGTCAGATTTTTGTCGCGCCAGCAGCCAATAATGGTAAGCGATGGCATCCCCAGGATGGGCGGAAAACCCATCTGGCAGTTGATTGCGGTAGGAAAACTCGCGCAGGGCTTTAGCTATCTCCCGCACTTCATCCGCATCGATATTTTTCTCCAGCGCCAATTTAGCCGCCGCCGCCCGGTCGGCTTGGGTCAAAATCCGCAATTCGTAAAGCACATCGCTGCCCTTATGCTGGAAGTGCGATCGCGTCGGTTCAGAGGCGCCAGCCGCCAAAATCGAGCCATAGACTTGGGCGGCCACAATAATCTGGTTCTGCTGAACCGGCTCAAACCCTGTCTGCTCAAAAATCTGCTGCGGGGTATAGCCTGCCTTCTGGAGTTTTTGGCAAGCCTGTCCCCATTCCACCCAGTCGCCCTGCTTGCGCCGCAATTGCTGCAACAAAGCGTTTAGGTCGTTATCTGGGGTAGGTTGTGCATCGGAATTGTTCGGTGGAATTGTGGTCATTCTCTGAGCCGCGACTGTATCTGCAAATTAGCATTCTGCCAATGAACTGTAGCGTGATTTTCCACTAGCTGGAACCAGGCTTTAAGATAAAGATTAGAATTGCGCTTGACGATGTATCAGTCAGCAAGGCATTATTATGGACGCACTCGGGGCTATAGCTCAGCTGGTAGAGCACCTCAATGGCATTGAGGGGGTCAGCGGTTCGAGTCCGCTTAGCTCCATTCCTAGGAAGTTGGCTTCCCACACTCGCCCTTGGCTTATCAACCTCACTATTTGAGCTGACTTCTAAAAGTAGAGAAAGATATGCCAACCCATTCAAATGGTGGGAGAGCATTTTCAAATGAAAGCTTACGAACTGACTGCAACGGTAACTGCTGACGGACAAATTGAACTTCCCAATTTTCGACTATCGCCTACTCCATCCCAACTTGCAACCGTCAAAGTGAGAGAACACAGACATTGTCTAAGGGGAAAAGTGGCGGCTACCGTCTGATTTACTGGCTCCAGACAATTAATGACATTGTGCTGCTAGATATCTATTCGAAATCTGAGCAAGATAACATTGATTTAACTACTATTCAGCAGATTATTACTAACTTTGAGTGATTTTTTGACTGTTAAAGTCATTTGTCAATGAATTTACTATGGCCATCGCAACTCAGCGCCTAACCCTCGACGACTATCTCAACTACGACGACGGCTCCGACACTACGTACGAACTTGTTAACGGAGAACTGGTCCCCATGACCCTTGGGATGGGACAG
>JAKSDM010001437.1 GCA_022360135.1 Pseudanabaenales cyanobacterium
CCATCTATATAAATGGTTTAGAACCTTAGTAAGCAACTATGACAGGCAATGATGCAAAACTCGGGGCTGAATTTCTTTTGGCAGAGTTCAATGCTATTCAGCAACGAGCCATCCAAATTGAGCAGTCAAAATCAAGCAGTGTCAATTTCTATCTCGTGATAGTAGCGGCAACAATTGCGGGTATGCCTGGACTCCTGAGTTTTGTTCCTAGAGACGCTATACGTGTTGTTCTGATCGCTACGTTTACTTTTATCTTTATTATCGGATTACTGACATTAGAACATTCAGTTAATCAAGCCATTAATATTATTCGGTTATATCGACGGGCGGGAAAAATTCGACGCTATTTTTTAGATCAAGCAAACGATATTCAAGCCTATCTTCCCTTCGAGGCGAGCGATGCTTTCCCTCGAATCAACCTGCCAGACAGTCTTTCTTATCGTGGTGCAGAAGTCACTGTTTTTACTATCAATATTGCGAGTGTTGTCATCAGAACGAGTGATGGGTTACTGGCAGGGCGACAACGATTGCCAAAAGGTTTACGTAGCGGTTGATACAGCTAAAAGAGAAAAAAAGAGATAGGTCAAATCTAGTAAATATGATCTACCTCTAGAAAATGATAGCCAAAGAATATCAGAAAATTCTGAAAAAGGCGTATAACTTAAGCCGGGAATAATTTAACCCCAAAAAGGACCGTGCTATAGAGCTTGCCCTGTCTACTTTCTGAGCCCTATGTATCCCTGTCAGTATGGCGACACCACTATTCGTCATGATGCACGGTCTTGTGTAGCTGTAGAATTCTTGGACTTTTACCGAGCTAATGATACAGACAACACGCTCAAGTATTTGGTCATAGAACCTCTGCTTAAACAGGGGGCGCCCTGTCCAGTGCTAAAAACTGTACAACAGGTGTTGAGTTTGCTGAATGATGGCGGTTTGTCGCCAGTGGAGCTGCATGTTAGTGATTAGATAAACTAGGATTTTGACTTTATAGATTTTTTCGCCAGTTTTGAGGACGTATAGATTTCCACCATTAAATCCTCAATCACTCCACAGATAAGGGCTGGACAATTGGGCGCACCGACTCGAAGCAGGGCGCTAATTCGATACAGGGTTCCTGGCGTGAGCCCTACGGAGACAGGCGCCCCCACCTCCAGAGTGGGCGTATAGGTAAATTGATCGGCAACTGCCGATATCGCTACTGCGCCTAGATCAATAGCTTCCCCACGGCCACAGGGCTTAGCGTAATAGTCTATCTGAATTGAAGGGGTTAAGCAGAGCAGTGCGATCGCGCCAGAACCGACAAACTCCACAGAGGCTCGCAGTAAGAAGGGCTGCTCTTCCTTCAGAATGGTGTCTGGCGTGGCGCCGTTAGAATCCTGTGCGAGGATGGTTAAATTACAGAAGCGACAATTAAAGGGGACAATACTAACTTGGACGCTATTCATTGAGGCTGCGGCCGTCAAAAAACACGACTAGACAATCTCGTACTCCAGGCTATAAGCCGCTGTGAGATTGCAGGTTTGATGATCAGTGATGTTGGTGTCGCTCAGTTCCAGGTTGTAGAAGTCAACCACCTGTCCATCGAAATGAGGACCAGCGTGCCAAGTCCCCACCTCCAGTTTGATCAAACAGTCACCAGGAATTTGGAAGGCTCGGATGGCGCTCGGGTCAGGCTGATCAGCTTGGTTGGCGGGAGCGACAGCAATCAGCCATTCCTTTCCTGCTAACGCGCCTAAACACTGGGTGCATTTCCGATGACGCGTAATTTGGTAAAATCGACGACCTTTTTCCTCCAGTCGCATAATGTAGAAGCGAGGTGTTCCGTTCTGCAGTTGCAGTTGGGCGTCTTCAGGTCCATAGGGAACGCCATCTGGACTAGGAAAGATCACCTGGCCAAAAGGGCGAAAACTCTCTGGGGTAACGGGCTCAGCTTGTAACTGTTTTAAGGTGATAAACTGACTCATGATAGCGACTGTATAGTTTAGAGCAACTTTATAGCTAGGCTGCCTCTAACCAATCGTAGATTTGCTCCAATTGCTCCAGGCTAACCAGGCCATATTGCCAGAGAATCATCGGCAGCGGTCCCGGATCTTGCTCACAGTGCTTAAGTGCAACTTTGATAGAAGAGGGTGAAACCGCCAATTCTTCTTGGAGGAAATAAATCAGCTTTGAATATTTTTTTGAATGTTTTCTGGGGGGCATTACTTTGCTCATTTCCTTTGCGACCCTGAATTTAATGCAACTGATTCTACATAAAGAATTCTTAGCAGAACGAAAAACCCGCAACAAAGATATAAGAAAGGATTTTGCTAATTCATCAAAATTGGTCGAGTGGGCGATAATCTGACAAACCCGCTATCCGATTGCAAGTTTTCTAATCCGACTATACACGCCATACTTCCTATCGTCTGGATGTTAATAGCAACAGTTCAGACAGGGTAGCAGACGCCAGGACAATGCGCATCCCCCTAAGCAGAATTTTATTTAAATAAAAATTTAAACAAACCTTAGGATCTAAACCTAATCTAGGTTGGGACCTGTAGTTTTTGCCCTCACCCTAAATCCCTCTCCCTTGGGGCTACCGTGTACACAGATCTCGGCTTCGATTGCGAATTCATCGATCTGGCCCCCCTAACCCCCCAATTCTGGGGAGGATCAGAGTTCAAAGTCCCCCAGAATTGGGGGATTTAGGGGGC
>JAKSDM010001088.1 GCA_022360135.1 Pseudanabaenales cyanobacterium
AATTGAGCAATCAGCTCAGGTTCCTGCGCCACCAGGTCCGAATCAACAGACAAAAGTTTTGAGAGAGTGGAATCAGCCATTGTGTCACCCATCGTGGAAAGCTTTTAGAGAACACCTGTCACGACGAAAAAGCCTAGCAACCGCTTATAACAAGAGCCTACTGTCGCTATCCTTTGGATCAAGAATTCGTATGAAAACTTTATATTGCAGCGATTTCATTGGCCACAGAGAGATCTCCCGCAGTCCTTTCCCGCATCACTATAGTCGCCGTGGGTATACACAAGTCATTCACACTGGAGTCGATACATTTCACCCCCCTAACTCCCCTCATTCCCAGAATTTAGAGGGTAGGGAGTTGGATTCGTGGGCAATAGAAACTGCTATTCAAATTGATAGATATGTCCATTCGGCATGGTTGCTCCTTCAAGGTTTGCTTCCTTGAAGTAGGCCCCTTCGATATTGGCTTGGGCTAAATTCGCCGCTTCCAGATTTGCCTTGAAGAAGTTTACACCTTTGAGGTTGGCGCCGACGAGATAAGCGCCTTTAAGATTAGCGCCACTTAAATCTGGCAAGATGGCAGGATATTGTTCACGCCAGAAATTCCAGTAAACGGCGCCCTGCTTGATCAAAATCAGATGCTGTGGGTTAGCCATAGGTGAGGAGAGGAATCAAAGAGTCCAGAGTGACTTGAGAAGAAGCTTACGCCAAATTACTTAAAGTGAAGATGAACCGATCTTGAAGGATTATGCAAGAATCTTAGAGGATATTTATGGGAGAAGGGTTTGATAAATTTAGCCATGATCATAGTCAAAGATGCCCCAACCGATTTTTGATAGACAAGGTCGTTGCTATATCTCCTCTATTGTCGAGGTCGATTCACGACTGCTTATTCAGTTGCATAACCAGCAAATGGTAGTGGGTGAAGTTAAATGTGTGCGAGAGGCGCAAGCGACACTAATGTTAAAGGATATCGCGATCGCCAATGTTGCTAGCCCAAAACCAATGAATATCTGGATCAAGATACTCCACAAAATTCCAGGCTATCAACCTAAGCTTATTAACTATCGTCACCAAGGGCTAGGCTCTGCATTAATCAAATGCCTCATCCAGTATGCTCGTGACAATGGCGTCCTATTTTTGTATGGCGAAGTGTTCCGACCCGATCTTGAAAATAACCCAAACTTACTTCAATGGTATCAGAAGCGTGGCTTTGAAATCAAACAACCCAGTCTGTATGATAACCCCGATATTGTCGCCAAATTGCATATGGATATTTTGTAGCCAGGTCTTAAACCCAGATCGGGGGATTGGGTAAATCGTGATAAAGCACTTTCAGTTTATTGACATCGTGGTTGAACCAATCACAAACCCATTGGCAATAGCCCTGGGTGACTGAATGTCTAGATCGATTGTGTCTGAGGCGCTGTGCGATTAGATGTCCAGCCATAATGCCTGACATCAGGGCTTTCAAGACACCATGGGAAGAGGCGGGATCTAGCACGGTAGCTGCATCGCCTATGAGGAAATAACCGGGTCCAGCCAGGTTGTTCGCCATTCGCCAGGTGACATTTGCTTTGTGACGTTTAGGCTGTGGAATTAGGGCGTGGAACTCTGGAGGCAGAAAGTCAGGCGCCAGCTTAGTAGGTGTTAACAACAAGCGGGTCCACTGATATAGTCTGGGTTGCACTCTAGCTGTCCAGGTCCAACCGTGGGTGTCCGCGACGATGGCGGGGGCTTGATCGCGTTCGGAACAGCTACCCTCGGCATAGCCATAGTGGGCCACCAAGCGGGGAGAACGAGAATCAATGCTTAAGCCTAGCTGTCGCGCTAACCAATGTCGACTGCCTGCCGCATCTATGACAAAGTTTGCATACAGGGGACCTGCAGATGTAAAGACGCCAGCCACCTGATTTGATTCAACAATGGGTCGGATGGCCCGACAGGGCTGCCACACCTTGACGCCTAACACTCTAGCTTGCTGCAGCAAGCGTTGATCGAACTCAGAACGCCATGCCTGAAACCCCATCCACGGTCCGGTTGCATCCTCGCCAAAGGGAACAAAGCGGCGATCGCCGCTCCACTGTACCCAGTGCCCGCGATGGCGCAGAAAGCCTGCCGATAAAACCGGCTGAGCAACTCCAAGTTGATCGAGCAAAGGTTCAATCCCAGGGTGGAGGGTTTCCCCTGGGCGATGGCGTGGAAATGCGGCTTGCTCAACCATACTGACCTGTAGCCCTGATCGAGCGCACTGGATGGCGGCCGCCGATCCAGCGGGGCCGCCGCCAACGATAACTACATCAGCCTTAACCATTTTCGGGGACATCTACGACAGTCCAAAGCCCATCGTCTGACCGCCGCAAAATCTGTAACGGGTCAATCAGTAACTCAACCCTGTCACGAACCTCGACTCGGCGCTGGCGTATATTGGTTGGATGCTGACTGACCAGGCCGTGAAGATACAGTTGAAAGCGATAGACATCCCCTTGCAAGACTATTCCAGTCTGGGTTTGGGCAGTTTGAAGGGCTGGGTCGGCGGGCGTCAGCTTACGGAAAGAGAGAACGCTCCACTGCCCCCGGTCATTGGGATTAGACACCCCTACAGCGAGGTAAGCCCGAGCCATTGCCAGCACTCTCGCTTGATATTCGGAAATGTCAATCTTTCCTGTCAGGGTTAGAGAAAACCGATTCTGCAAAGCACTTTCAACATAGTCTCCATAGTCGAATGCTGTGTACTGGACTCTGGCAAATTTTAGGGGGATTTGAGGAAAATCATACTCCTGTTTCACGCTGCTTGAGCAAGCAACGCTTTGCCCCAAGCTTTTGGGCTCAGGACATGAGACTCAGGTCAGTTTCCAAGGTCCCCAATTTGCCTAGGCGGCTACCTGAGTCGATGTGATGAAGCGCTCCACAACAGAGTCCATATGACCATCGGCAATGGCCTGATCACAGGCCGCGATCAGCACTTCACGAGCATGATGGCGACGATGCCGCTGAATCACCTCAGCCACTGAACGCAGGGGACTATCAGTTTGGCCTGATTCGTGCAACTGCCATTGCAAAAAGGTTAAGGTCAAATGCACCACGCTGTACCACTTGTGGATGGCTTCGTAGTACTGTACGCGAAAATCTGCTAATCCTAGGCGCTGCTTCAGATACCAGTAATCTACCTCTATTGGCCAACGCTTAAAATATCGTTTCAGTATGGTCTGCGCTGACAACGACAGGTCAGTGCACAGAAAATACTTCGGGTGAGGGTCCCGAGGATGCCGCTTGGAAATTAAAACGCAGACTTCAAAGGGAACCTGATTCAGATACCCACGCACCGCCCGCACATGATAGCGGGTCGTGCTCCCGTCCGCCGCTGTCACCTCGACTGGGGTGTAGCGTGTGTGCTTTAGATGTTGGTTCCATTCAGAGAGAGAAATGCCGTCCAGATTGCGATTGGACTTAATCGCGCACAGTGTATCCCAACCCTTGCCTTGACGATGAATGAACTTGAGCAGCTTGGCTGAAGCGTACCACCGATCAAAGAGAACATAGACTCGCCAACCTGGAGGAATCAATTGCTTCAATTCTGTTAACATCTCTCGGGCCAGCGTGTACTTACTCTTGAACCGCAGTCGATTCTCTTTGCTCCGTCCTCGGTTCAACCGACGGATGGTTTTTGCTCGTAAATACAACCGCCAAGCAAAGGTGTAACTGTATTCTCCCACCTGGATCCGACAACTAACATGCACCATACCATTGCGATAAGCTGAACGCTTTTTACTACTGGCATTATGATCATGATGCCAGTCTACGCCTTCAAGCGCAGTGGTCTCTTTGTCCTTGCCGCTCAGTGAGTCATCAAGACTGGTGTAGATCACCGGCTGTGCGCCTTCGGCCTCTCCTCGACGGATTGCATCGGCGACCACAAACTGCATTAGGGCTTCTCCCATCTCCTCGCCAGACCAAGGACTGACTCGGAAGAAATCTGAGGCGGCGCTGACATCAGGCGCCTCGACCCACTGTCGATACAGATTAGCCAATGTCTTTGGTCCATCACTGACAATCAAGGCCTCGACGGTTCTAACCACATGTAACTGCTGAGGTTTTGACAGGGTTAGGCAAAGACTCAGCAAGAAGTTGAGAAGCAGCGTCGATGGATGGATAATCAGCTTAAGCATGGAGTCATTCCCATTGGGCAAGTGTTGGTCAACAGTCCAAATGTACTATGGGTTGACTCCTTTTTTCTCTCTCAACTCTATTTTTGCCAGTGTCCAG
>JAKSDM010001074.1 GCA_022360135.1 Pseudanabaenales cyanobacterium
GGAATTCCAGCAGATTATCCCCTGCCACTTTGACTCACCTATTCAGGCAGGGGCGCATCAGTTCCGGCAGGCGTTCACTTTCCTAGAGAAAGCAGGCGATGGGGAAGGAGATGGGTTTGGAAGTGAAAATCAGCTCCTGCCGGAAGCAGACTTTAAAGTCCTAAGGGGGCTATACGATGGTCTCAACCAGATCGGCGTCACACCGCCGCCGCAGGAAAAGAGGTAAGGCAGAGAGAAAAGGAATTTTTCAGCCAACCTAATCATGGATCGCGCCATCTGGCATTGTCGCCCCCCTTAATTCCACACTGGATAGATTGGCGCTGCTCAACTCAGCCCGGCACAGAATCGCATCCGTCAGATTGGCGCCCAACAAATTAGCCCTGGCCAGGTAGGCGTCTGTCAAGTTGGCCTCCATCAGGTTAGCCTCCATCAGGTTAACCCGGCTCAGATCGGTGCGACCCAAGCGAGCCTGGTGTAGATTCGCCTGAAACAATTGGGCCCGAGTGAGTTTAGCGTCTGACAAGTTAGCGCTTTCCAACACTGCATAGTTGAGGTCCACATCGGTCAATATAGCCCGCTGCAACTTCACGTTAGTCAAATTCGCCAGCCTTAGATCGGCCCCAGCGAAATTGGCGTCTGATAGAACAGCCCCCTTCAAAATCGCCCCGTGAAGATTTGCGCCTCGCAAGTCAGCCCCTCTGAGGAAGGCTTCATTGAGATTCGCGCCACTCAAATTGACATGAGCTAAATCCGCCCCCTTTAAATTCGCCCCCGCAAATCGGCCTGCCGCAGGGTAGCCCCTCGCAAATTGGCGCTGTAATTTCGATTTTCTTGGCGGAGATTAGCCCCCCTTAAGCAGGCGCCTGTCAAGTTGGCTCCACTCAAATCAGCATTACGGAGGTCAGCATCGACCAAATTGACATCAAGTAGATCCGCTAAGGACATGTTGGCGCTACGCAGATCCGCCCCCTGCAGGCTAGCGCCGTGGAGGTCGGCGTCACTAAGGTTTGCCTGGATAAGATGGGCCTGATTCAGGTTCGCGCCACTCAGTTGAGCATGGGTTAAATTCGCCTGTTGCAGATTGACTCGGCTTAAATATGACAACATCAAATTGGCGCTCTCCAAGTCAGCTTTGCTGAGGTTGACCCCAATCAGGTCAGCTTGCATCAGATCGGCGCCGACCAGATTAACTTCCCTAAAGTTGATTTCCCCTGCGGCATAATGTTGCAACAATTTCTTGGCGTCCATGGGCCTTAATTAAACCACCTAAGTTGTCGAGAATTCTGTCCGTTCTGGACAGGTTTTAGCATCGGGTTGGGCAGCAGCCACTACAGTCAGGGTAAGCGGCTGGCTGATCTGACTTATCTCGGCGGAGTCAGGGGGATAGTAGGGCTTCATGGCCTGCAGAATAGCCCTGGCGACTTGGTCATGTTCATCAGGATTGTCCAAACAATGGGAAATAATGGTGAGTTTGCTCTCCAGATCAGCCACTGTTTGACAATATTTAAAAAATTCCCTTAGCAAATCCTCTAGCGTCTTCGCCTTGAGCGCCGACCAATCTTGTTGACTGAAACTGAACGGACTATAAAGACCCGAAAAAAGCAGGATCTTTGCCTGTAAAGGGTTGGTATATTTCATAATCTCTAACCGCAATTCAAACAGATCAGAGCGATCTTTCACTGCTTGATCAGAAGCTTGAGATGAAATATCGGCTATCAACGTGGGAGGTGGAGCCGAGATCGCCTGGGTGCCCGAGGATGTGATTCCATCAGAGAAGCTGAAATCAGTATTTTCCGGGATCGGAGTCTGACTCTTGTTGCCAGACTGGTTTGGCAGGCTCTGGCGATCCGCCAAATTGATTGATGGCTCTGAGAATATCTGAGTTGAGTCATTTTCGCTACTATAGAGTATTAGAAATTGATCAAAAATGGCCTGGGCCACCTGCGTATATTCTGTTTGTCGATTCAATCGTTTAATAATTCGGTTCAGATGATAGCTCAGATGCTTGGGGTTGGGAGCGAGTTGATGAAGTTGTCGAATTAAATCCTGACTCTCAAACTGATTCAGTATCTGGGGATTGTTTTCCCAGGTGCGATAGCAGATGCAGTAAAGCAATTTTTTTATGCGAAATCGATTGGGATGATGGTCTAAATTATGCCCAATGTATCGATAGACATGGTTGGGAGTATTTACCCCAAAGACATCTGAATAGCTGGCAAAGATTTGAGTTGAATCTGGCTGATTGGCGTATAGACCTCTAACCTGATTCAAAATAGTTTGGATAACTGAGGCGTATTCAGTTTTTCGATTGAGCGTCGCCACAATGCGCTTAAGACTGGCCTGGAGATGCTCCAGGGTGGGGTGGCGCTGAAGTAGCTTTTGAATCAAATCTTCTAGCTTAAACTGAGCTAATAGGGTTGGATCGTTCTCCCAGGTATTTTGACAAGCACTGAAAATCAGTTTTTTGATCCGTAGGCTTTTGGGATGATGTTCTAATGCTTGGATAACGCTATCTAGAAGATTTTGGCGGTCACCCGAAATTGGCGTCTTTTCCGCAGTCGTCAGCGAACTCAGATAGGGGTTAGGCTTGAAGACCGGATGAAGCTGATAAGCCGAAACCGCTTCTTTGATATTTTTTAGCTTTAAGGGGCCCACAAAAGTAGCATTTAAGGTTAAGCGGGCCTTGACTACATCGTAAACAGTTTGGGAGATACAGATACCGCCCGATTCCGCCTCAGCTTCCAAGCGAGCGGCTATATTAACCCCATTCCCGAAGACATCGGATTGATGGAACAAGACATCCCCGAGATGAATTCCGATCCGATGGTTAAGCACGTCTTCTTCAGGCAAGTTGGCAGCCCGTCCAGCCAAGGTTTTTTGCATCTCCAAAGCGCAAGCGACCGCTTGAACTGCACTGATGAAAGACATCAACAAACCGTCGCCCGTAGATTTGAGTACTTGCCCTTGAAACTTCTTGCAGAGATCGGCCATTAACTGCAAATCCCGTTGGATGATATTGAGAGCTGACTCCTCGTCAGCCGACATCCGCGCACTGAAACCAACTGCATCGCTAATCACGATAGCAGCCAGCGCCCTTTGGCCCTGAATCAAGGCTGGAACTCCACCTTCCGAGGATTCCATAGGTTGCGATAATTAACTTCTTACAACAGAACAGGGATTAGTTATAGGTTTCCCGCTCAGTTACAAGGATTCTCAATTGGCTCTTGGGCAAAGGCCAAATTCGGCCTATTGGGCTTTCATATCGCTAATGGCGCCTTTCGCCATTGCCGCGATCGCCTGATCGGTCGCCTTAGGTAGCTGGTAATATTTACCGCCTGCATGTTTAGCTAATTCTTTGCCAAATCCGGTGGAGACAAATTTGCGCTCTGTGTCGATCACCAGCAGTTGATGGCCAATGGAGCGGATGCGACTAGCAATGTCCAGTAGCTCTTGCTTAATATCCGGCTTTTCTCCCGCCTCCATGGGTTCGCCTAAGGAGCGAGCTAGAGGGATATTGCCGCGACCATCAGTAATGGCGATAATCACGACCTGGCCAATATCTCCCGACTGCTGGGCGTTTACACCCACCCGCACTGCCTGGGTGAGACCATGGGCCAGCGGCGAGCCACCGCCGCAGGGTAGCCGTTCCAAACGGCGACGAGCCGCCGCGATTGAACGCGTAGGCGGTAGAAGTATCTCCGCTTGTTCGCCTCGGAAGGGAACGACTGCGACCTGATCCCTATTTTCATAGGCTTCGGTCAATAATCGCATAACGGCGCCCTTAGCCGACTGCATCCGGTTCAAGGCCATGGAGCCAGAGGCGTCCACTACAAATACAATCAGCGAGCCCGCTTTGCGGGCCAACCGTTTAGAGCGGATATCGCCCTGCTCCACCACCACTCGGCGATGGGGTTGGCGCTGGCGGCGGGCTTTCTGGTAAGGGGCGGCGGCTCGCAGCGTGGCGTCCACCGCAATTCGCTTCACTGGACCATGGGGCAGCAAGGGCTTAATGTAGCGGCCCCGTTCCTCAGAAAAAATGATGTTCCGATTCCCCGATTTCCCTTGGCGATTCATCATTTGGGCAAAATAGAGCACCGATGGATCCAGGATGACGCCTTCGGGGTCGAAGATGAACTCCTCGGGCAAGCTAGGTGGAGTGGGATCCTCGTCCTGCTCCTCTGCTTCTTGATCGGTTTGATCATCCGGATCCGTTTCTTGCTGGTCCGGCGGCGGGGGTGGCGGCGGAGGTTCCTCAGGCGGGGGTGGCATCATTGTAGAGCGAGGCACAATGACCAATTCGACCGCTAATCGCAGATCTTCTCCACTAACCGCAGTCCGTCCATCTAGGGCTGCATTCGCTTTGGCGACCCTGACTGCAAATAGCTCAGCCCGGTGTCCCTGGACACCGCCTCGGATCGCCTCGGTGACTAGATATTCAATCTGATCGGTTGTGATTTGTACATCCTTGAGCCACTCCCGGGCCAGAATGATTTGGGTTTTGAGCGAGTCGATGTCTTCGACATACTGCTGCAGGAATTCCTGGGGATGGTCGGCGAACTGAGCAACTTGTTCAACCGCCTGCACCCGTTCATCCAGCCCCAAAACAGTATCAGCCGAGAGGGCGATCGCAATTCGATCCAGCAAATGCCGCCGCAGGGCGCCTTCCTCGGGATTGTAGGTAACGATTAATAAAGGTTCGCAGGGATGCTGAAAGCTGACGCCTTCTCGTTCAATCTGGTTGCGGCCCTCCGTCAGGACTGAGAGCAACAAGTTAGCAATCTGATCATCCAGCAGATTGATTTCGTCAACATACAACACCCCTCGATGAGCCTCCGCCAGCAAGCCGGGTTGAAAGACCGCCTCTCCCATTTTGATCGACTTAGCCACATCGACCGATCCCAATAGCCGATCCTCCGTCACCCCCAACGGAATCTGAATAAATGGCGCGGGGATAACCTGAGTCGATAGTTGAGACGGGTCTAATTCAGACGGGGCTCCCTCGTCACTGGCAAATCGCCCCAGCGTCTCGTCATCCCACTTCCTGGGATTGGCGGGATCACAGTTACAGCAAGTTCCCTCAACCACTTCAATCGGCGGCAATAAGGCATAGAGCGCTCTCGCTAGAACCGATTTAGCCGTTCCCCGCCGACCAGCGATAACCACGCCTCCCAAGCCAGGATCGATGGCCGCCAGCAGCAAAGCCAATTTAATCGGTTCCTGCCCAACCACAGCGGTTAGGGGAAAGACAGCAGGCGCTGGAGAGGTTAAGGCGGCGGGCATAAGATTTCAGATGGGCGTTCGATCTTTGAGCTTATCAAGAAAAGGGCTTAGGGTGCTAAGTTGGCAAAGCGGGGCGATACGCTTGCGATCGCACCCGCTTAAGAGGGCTATTCTATCTATCTTTGGCAGCCTTCGGCGATACTGGCTTAGGGTTCAACCTAACTACGATTTCCATTCCCTCCCACAACGATGGGTTCTTCAACCGATCGCCGGAAGATCTCAACATCCTCATTAAAATCAATCGGCATTACCGCCACCACATTCTCGTGGGGACGGGGAATAATCACCCAAGTTTCCAATATCCCCCCCGGCGCATTTTCAGCCGCTTCAACC
>JAKSDM010001710.1 GCA_022360135.1 Pseudanabaenales cyanobacterium
CTGATGCTTTAGGAAAAATTGGCAATGAAGCCGCTGTTACAGGTCTAATTGACACCCTTAAACATTCTGATCCTGTTGTTCGTAGGAGCGCAGCCGATGCTTTAAGAAAAATTGGCAATGAAGCCGCTGTTACAAGTCTAATTGATGCCCTTAAAGATTCAGATCCTGATGTTCGTAGGAGCGCAGCTGATGCTTTAGGAAAAATTGGCAATGAAGCCGCTGTTACAGGTCTAATTGACACCCTTAAACATTCTGATCCTGTTGTGCTGAGGAGTGCGGTTGAATTATTGGGAAAAATCGGCAATGAAGACGCTTTCCCACGTCTGATTAATACTCTTAAAGATCCGGATTTAAGTGTTCGTTGGAGAGCGACTGGAGCCTTAGGAAGAATTGGTAATGAAAAAAATGTTCCGTTGCTAATTAAAAATTTAGAAGATGAAAAATTTATCTTGGCTAACCAAGGTAGTACCTTTGATTTTTCTATAGAGGCGATCGAGTCAATTCAAGGTCGCTGCCAACGCTACAACTTCAAATCAACTGGGGCAATTCCCTCTCCAAAACCTCAACCCGCGATCTTGCGAGTTCCTCCCGTTGCTAATTCCCTTATGTACCTCCTCCACATCTCCGACCTCCACTTCACCACCCCCAACCAAGTCAGTCTCTGGTCCAACCAACTCGCCTCAGACCTCCGCAACGACCTCCAAATCCCTCACCTCAACACCCTTATCCTCTCCGGCGACATTGCCAACCTCTCCACTCCCGACGAATATACCGCCGCTCAACAATTCCTCACTAACCTCCAGCAAGAATTCCAACTCAAACCCGAACAAATCATCATCGTCCCCGGCAACCACGACCTTAACTGGAAACTTGCCAAAAAGGCATACCAATTAGTTGACCGCGACGATTACGACGGCGAACTGCTTGAAGGAAATTTCATCGAAGAAAGCGCCAGTGTGGTTCGTGTCCGAGACGAAGAGAAGTACAAGCAACGCTTTGCCCACTTCAGCCAATTCTACGAAGCCGTCAAAGGCTATCCCTATCCCCTCGACTACGATCGCCAATACACCCTAGACCACCTCCCCGACCAAAACCTCCTCATCCTCGGCCTCAACTCCGCCTGGAACCTCGACCACCACTACCGAGACCGCGCCAGCATCCACATGGGAGCCCTCAGCAACGCCCTCACCGAAATCCGCCGCAATTCAGACCAATACCAAACCTGCCTCAAAATCGCCGTCTGGCACCACCCCCTCGACAGCCCCTGGAACGATCGCATCACCGACCCAAGCTTCCTCGAACAACTCGCTGTCGCCAGATTTCGCCTCTTCCTCCACGGTCACATTCACACAGCCGAAACCAGCCTCTACCGCTACGACATGAGCGCCAACGGCCGCAAACTCGATCGCATCTGCGCCGGCGCCTTCGGCGCCCCCACCCGCGAACTCATCCCCGCTTATCCCTGGCAATACAATCTGCTCACCCTCCAAGGCGACCGCCTCACCGTCCACACCCGCCGCCGCGAAGCCGAAAACGGAGCCTGGAAACCCGACGCCCTTTGGAGCCAAGGACCCGGGCAATTGCTACTAGACACTTACACTATTGAGTTATAGAACAGCGGTATAGCCGTCCAGGAAATGCTCGATCTGGCCCCTCGTGTTAGCGCCAACTAGATTTATAGAATAGACTTCTCCAAAATCTTGAAAGCCTATCATAGAGGGATTTTCAGGGATTTACCAATCCCGATGCATAAATCAGTATCAACGAAAAATCAGGCACTCCAGACCATACCAGTTAGTAAACTCTGAAAAGATGAGATA
>JAKSDM010000008.1 GCA_022360135.1 Pseudanabaenales cyanobacterium
CATAGGCTTGAAGGGTGTGAGGTGAGATATGCTCAGAAATCAATTGGAATTGGAAAATGGGACCTTTGGATTTAGCTCAAAAATATATGGAAATCTTCTTCTCGGGAAGAGATATTGCAGATTTAAGCCACTTATTCTCTACTGATTTTACATTTAGTGGGCCATTCTACGAATTTGACTCTGCAGCGGATTATCTAAATTCGCTCAAATCGGATCCGCCTAAAAATCTTCACTATAAAGTGATTCGGGCATTTGAGAATGAATCATTGGCTTGTTTAGTGTATCAATTTTCTAAGCCAGGAATTAATATTCCAATGGCGCAGATGTTTGAAGTCAGTAACGGTAAAATCAGCAAAATATTACTTATTTTTGACACCGGCGCCTTCGCCTAAGGGTATGCACTTCCCGAAATCTTCTCGATTGATTTTTAAAGTGTGGCGTAGACCCGATGCCTCAATCTTATGTCTATTCCATCACCCTCATGAGTCAACTCGAATTGAATAGCATCATGGCTATGCTGCAAGACTTTTCCTGGGGCGATACGCCATCTGAGATGCGATCGCACTTTAATGACGGGTTTTCTATGCCGCCCCATCCTACCGCTCAGGTTAAGCCAATTAATGCGGATGGTATCGTTGCTGAGTTGATTTCTAGTCTTCACGGCAACCCAGAACACGTTATCTTGTATCTCCATGGCGGTGGTTTTGCGTTTGGATCCTGCCAAACTTATCGACGGATTGCCTGTGATCTAGCCGAAGCATCGGCAGCAAGCGTTTTGTTGATTGACTATCGTCTCGCGCCCGAACATCCCTACCCCGCAGCATTAGAGGATACCCTGACGGCTTACCGCTGGTTAGTCAACAGCCGTGGATTCCAGCCTTCTCAGGTGGCGATCGCCGGAGACTCAGCTGGTGGCAATCTGGCGCTGGCGGCGCTGCTGTCTCTGAGAGATGCGGGAGAGCTGTCACCGTCATCAGCCTTGCTGATTTCACCCTACTGCGACATGACCAGAACTGGCAAAACTATCGCCACCCATGCAGACATCGATCCAATCGTGTCTCCCCAACTGATAGACACCATCACAGCCTGGTATGCTCCCAACGAGAATCTCAGGCATCCTCTCCTATCCCCGCTCTATGCCGATTTATCTGGCCTGCCGCCGCTCTTGATTCACGTTGGAACAGCGGAGATTTTACTGGATGACGCCCTGCGACTTGCCCATCAAGCGAGATTAGCAAATGTGGCTGTAGAACTCAAGGTCTGGCAAAAAATGATTCATTGTTTCCATCTATTTGCACCCATACTGGAAGAAGGACAGCGGGCGATCGTAGAAGCGGGAGCATTTCTGCACTATCATTTGTGCAACTCGGCGCTGGCTGCCCGCCGGACTGGATCCGTTGGCCAGTTAACCAGACCTGAACTTTGATGTTCGGCATCCCTCAACAGACCGTTATCGTCGCCACCCTATGGATGACAGGAACCTTGATCTCCTTTATGGCGTTAGCCATTGGAGGTCGAGAATTATCGGCTCACCTGGGAACGATTCAAATCTTGTTTTTTCGCAGTTTAGTTGGGCTCTGCGCCATCAACGCGCTCTTAATCAAGCGCGATCGCAGACTGGTTCTCACCCAGAACTTTGGGCTGCATCTGGTTCGGAATTTGGCCCATTTTGGGGGGCAGTTCGGCTGGTTTTATGGCCTTGCCTACATCTCTCTTGCCGAAGTGTTTGCGATTGAATTTACCCTGCCGATTTGGACAGCTATTTTGGCTCGGGTGCTACTGAAAGAACCTCTGACCAAACCACGCTTGATGGCGATTGGCTTCGGTATTGCCGGAATGCTAATCATTCTGCGTCCTGGCTTAGGGGTGATTGATCCGGCAGCTTGGGCCGTTTTGGCGGGAGCAGTCTGCTATGCTTTGTCTCACACCCTTACCCGCAAGCTTGCTCTGCGGGACTCGCCCCTCACCATTCTGTTTTATATGACAGTGATCCAACTACCGCTAGGATTGCTACCCTCCCTGAGCCACTGGACCATCCCCTCCTACACCCTGCTGCCCTGGCTTGCGATCGTCGGCCTCGCAGCCCTAAGCGCCCACTATTGCATGGCCAAGGCGCTGGCTTTGGTCGATGCGACCGTTGTCGTCCCCATGGATTTCCTGAGGCTGCCACTCATTGCATTAGTCGGATTTATGTTTTACGGCGAACCGCTAGACCAATTTGTCTTGACTGGGGCAACCTTGATGTTGATCGGAAATGTGATCAATATCCGAGCTGAGCAACACCGAAAATCTGCACCAGCTATCCAAAATCCAGTGGGGGAGACGAAAACAGCACCTCAATATAGTTTCGATAGTGAGTCAACGGCTGACTCATCCTGAAGACCAAGGAAGTGACCCATGACTGCTCAATTGATCAACCCAACTTTCGATCAATCCAAGGCGGAAGCCTTTGCAGGAAACTTGCTGACCCTGCTGAACTACAGCGGGTTGGCGCTGATGATATCCATCGGTCATCGCACCCGGTTGTTTGATGTGTTGGCCGATTTGCCCCCTGCCACGAGTCAGCAAATTGCTGAGACGGCGGGTTTGCAGGAACGCTACGTGCGCGAATGGCTCAACGCCATGACCGTGGGCAAAATCATGCACTACGATCCAGCCGCCCAAACCTATCGCCTGCCTGCAGAACATGCGGTGTTTCTCACCCGCGCCGCTGTATCAGATAATCTGGCGACGTTCTTCCAGCATGTTTCGGGGTTAGCGACGGTAGAAGATCAGATCGTGGACTGCTTTTCTATGGGAGGCGGCGTGCCCTACTCGAAATTCAAGCGATTCCACGAGGTGATGGCGGAAGATAGCGGTCAGACCATCGTGGCCGCTCTGGAAGATCACATTCTGCCGCTGGAGCCGGGGCTGGTGGAGCGGCTGACCAAGGGAATTGAGGCGCTGGATGTGGGCTGCGGCAGTGGTCGAGCCATGAATAAACTGGCTCAGCTATTCCCTGCCAGTCGTTTCAAGGGGTATGACTTCTCTGAGGAAGCGATCGCGGCTGCTACTGCCGAAGCCCAGTCCCAAGACCTCACCAATGTACAGTTTCAGGTGAAAGACGCCGCGACAATAGACGAGGTGGAAAGCTATGACCTAATCACCACCTTCGACGCCATCCACGACCAGGCCCGACCAGATATCGTGCTGCGCAATATCTACAACGCCCTGCGCACCGATGGCGGCGTCTACCTGATGCAGGATATCCGCGCCGCCAGTGACGTTAGCGGCAACCTGGATCATCCCCTGGGACCCTTTCTCTACACTATTTCTTGTATGCATTGCATGACGGTCTCCCTGGCGGAAGGCGGCATGGGGCTCGGGACGATGTGGGGTCGCGAAAAGGCGTTAGCAATGCTGAAAGAGGCCGGCTTTGTCTCTATTGAGATGAAGGAATTGCCCCACGACATCATGAACGACTACTATCTGTTGCGTAAAGGGAATGTGTGATGTGTCAACTCTGTCGGCTGGGAGCGATCTCAACTCGCCCAACACAACCCA
>JAKSDM010001734.1 GCA_022360135.1 Pseudanabaenales cyanobacterium
ATGTATCCAGCAGATTGGAGTCCTTTAATCAATCCCAGCCTCTCGCAATCTCTGTTCCAAGACTGCTAAACGCTGTAAGGCAGACTCCTTAGCAGCCCGCTCTTGCTCCACTTGTTCAGTCCCCCAGAGCAACAAGTCACCTTCTTCATTCCACCATCGCAGCCAATAGCCATCACGGTTTTCTCGTTTTCCTCGCCAGAGCCCTATCGATAACCCCATTTCCGCCATCCAATAGCGCTGGCGCTCATCCGGCAGTCGCAGCTCATATTTGCCCGAAGCATCCAAACGATGAACCTCTAGAACACCGCTGTCGGGTTCAAAGATAATATAGTTTGGAACTTGTAAAATCTGCTCGTAGAAAAACCACTTACCTGGGGGATGTGTCTGCTTACTCGAATATTCTCCCCCTTCGGTATCTGACAAAAACTCCATGATCACGACAGGTGGATCTCCCTGTTTATGAGGCGTATAGCTTCGTTTGATTGCAGCTCGCGGGACTTGGATTTTAGGAATATAAGCCCAGTCAGGGGCTTTTACCACGATCTGGTCGTTGATGGAGGCGCAAATGCCGTAGTTAGTTGTTACTAAAGCATCATCTGGCAGTTTCCCAGCTAACGCTAAACTTTCCGTCAAAGCAGCGGCGAGAGGAGGTTGATTAACGTTATCCACTGGCTCGTCATCTAAGACAAAGTCATCAGGCAGGAGTTCCCAGGTAATTTTGCGAGTCGGTACACTTGCAACCATAAAACGCATAGAAAAGCGCTATGCAGTTAGCTTAGCAGTTCCTGGCTGAAGCTTGCAGCATTTCCGATGGATAGCAGGTTCAACACGATAGGATAATTTGTAAGGTATCCACTTAAGCTGAAACAATCTGGCTGGGCAAGAATTATTGGTTATTGGTCATTAGCCAAGTGACAAGTGATAAGTGACAGCTGGATTCTGCATTCTGATTTCCATTTCAAGGATAATTTTCCGCTTTAATGTTGTTATCCTAATTTGGAAGTCGTCAGCGCTGCGTTAACAAGCAAGGATACCCACCCCTATGACCGCTACTCCCCTAAGCTGGCCAGAACTAGAAGCCCTTACCGACTTTCAAATCGATACGGTCAACGGCCTCACTAACGCCCAAGCCCAGTTGCGCCTGTTTGGCCATGCCGAATCGGATGTGCGGGTGACCCTATACCGAGACAATCACGCCTGGTGTCCTTACTGCCAGAAGGTTTGGCTGTGGCTGGAGGAAAAGCAAATCCCCTATCGCATCAAAAAGGTAACCATGTTCTGCTACGGCAAGAAGGAGAGCTGGTATCAGCGCATGGTCCCATCGGGTATGCTACCGGCCCTCGATCTAGACGGGCGCATCATCACAGAGAGCGATGATATTTTGATCGCGCTAGAACGGGTCTTTGGTCCCTTGGTTAAGGGGATGGAAGATCCGGCGGCGCTTCCTCTGCGGCGGCTAGAGCGGTTACTTTTTCGAGCTTGGTGCGCCTGGCTTTGCTATCCCGTCCGTTCAACCCGGGAAGAGCAGCGCAACCGGGAGCAATTCACGGGGGTAGTGGATAGGGTTGAAGAGGCTCTGGGCAAAACACCAGGGCCTTATTTTCTAGAAGACTTTAGCGTCGTCGATGTGGTCTTTACGCCCTATATCGAACGCATGAACGCCAGCCTTTATTATTACAAGGGCTACTCTCTGCGGGAAGACAACCCTCGCCTCTCTGCTTGGTTTGACGCCATGGAAAGCCGCCTTACCTACCGGGGAACCCAGAGCGATTTTCATACCCACGCCCATGATTTGCCGCCCCAGATGGGAGGCTGCTATGAGAACGGCGAACCCCAGATACTACTCAATAAAGCTCGGGTAGACAGCGGTCCTTGGGCCGGTCTACCCGATGTAACTTACCCGGAGCCGGAAAATTCTCGGGCTGAAGCGCTGCAGCGGGTGATCAAGCACCATGCCAACATTATTCGAGTCAACCCCGCCGATGACAACTTGTTTGACGAAGCCCTCCGGTGCGCCCTCACCTACATGATGACTGGCGAGAGTTGTCCGCCGCCAACAGGCTCTGATGTGGCGCTACGATATTTGCGCGATCGCATCAGTGTGCCCCGCGACATGTCTATCTATGCGGCTAAGCGATTGCGACAAGCGTTAGAGGAGACTGCCGCACTGGCGGGCGATCGCCAGGGTCCCCCAATTCCTACCCGCCATCGGCGAGACCAAGATCCGGCTAACTTTGTCAGGATTTAGAATGGGCGCAAGGCGATAATAATTGCATTGTTGCTAAGCCACCTGAAATAGTTGGGTAAAGGAACCAAAAATTGATGAAAAGTATCTGTGTCTACTGCGGTTCAAACTTTGGCGATCGTGATAGTTATCTTGAGGCTGCACAAAGTTTAGGCGCCGCAATGGCCGTGCAAGAGATCACCCTTGTTTATGGCGGAGGAAATGTAGGGCTGATGGGGGCTGTGGCTGATGCTGCGCTGGCTGCTGGTGGAAAAGTTATCGGAGTTATGCCACAAGTATTGGTTGATAAAGAAATTGCTCACACTGGATTAAGCGACCTTCGAGTGGTTGGATCAATGCATAAGCGTAAATCACTAATGGCTGAATTAGCGGATGCATTCATCGCCCTACCGGGTGGATTAGGGACGCTAGAGGAATTTTGTGAAGTGGCGACTTGGACGCAACTAGGATTTCATCAAAAGGCTTGCGGGCTATTGAATATTGAAGGATTCTATGATGGGTTACTCGCTTTTCTTAATCACGCGACAGCAGAAAAGTTTATTCGTCCTGACCATAGGAAGATTGTTTTGTCCGGGAAAGATCCGATGGAACTGCTTGAAAAATTGACTCAATTTGAAGCGCCCATAGTACCTAAATGGCTCGACCAGAAGCAGCTATAGAATGGTGTTAATGGAGGTGACTGAGGGATGGACTTTTGCGAGAGAACTAAATTCGGTATTCTAGGCGCACATTAAGTATGCTGCTATCCCGCACCATCTTGTTCTATGACGGTAATACTAATTGACTCAGAATAAAGAGGGGCCAAATCAATGGTTCAAACACCTATAGCAGCCAATATTTTATACCCTGACTCAGATGGTAAGGCAATGGCCGATAATACGACTCAGTATCGTTGGATTGTCCGTCTGGTGACAAAT
>JAKSDM010000816.1 GCA_022360135.1 Pseudanabaenales cyanobacterium
CAGGAAGACCCTGAGACAGGTGAAATTATTTGGCGACCCTGGGCGCAAGTTAGCGATGGCTTAGCTAACATCCTCACTAAGATGGTGCACTACCACTTCAAAGATCGATACAAATCAGCAGAAGAAGCCCTCCAAGCCGTAGATATCCTGCTCAAAGATCATCCAGATTGGGATCCCGATCTGCAGTCGGCGTCTTTACTGTCTGAATCTGTGTCAGAAGATTCAATTGTTCAAACGTCTAGTACCTCCCCCAACCCAACGGCAGTTTCGCAGGGGTCTCCTCAGCCACCGAATACACCAGCCCCCTCAAAACAAACACCCGTTACACCCCACCCAACGGTAGTTTCGCAGGGACTTCCTCAGCAATTAAATCCACAAACACCTTCAGAACCCAAATTGGTTACACTCCACCCAACGGTAGTTTCACAAGGACCTCCTCAGCAATCAAAGCCACTAGCATCTTCGGAACCCAAATCGGTGACGCCTAACCCAACGGTAGTTTCACAAGGGTCTCCTCAGCCACCGAATGCACCAGCCTCCTCAGAACAAACACCGATTATACCCAACCCAACGGTAGTTTCACAGAGACCTCCTCAGCAATCAAATCCACAAATAGAAACAACACCCGTTGCCCTCAACCCAACGACAGCTTCGCAGGGAGTTCATCGACAACCGAAGATACAAGCGTTCTCAAAATTAAGATCAGTTGTATCAAAATCAACACTTGCTTTGCCTAATTACCGCGCCATGCCTTTGAAAATCTTGGCCGGAGCAGGCGCTTTAATGCTATTCATTAGCTTTGCCATCAAGGCCCCTTTGAGAAAGGAGCCAGAGCCGTTGCCAGACTTGCCTTGTCAAGAACCATTACCGCCGTCTCTACCGGATCGTCCCCCCGATTATCAGCACGTTGATGGCACAAAATATTATGGGGAATTGGATGACGGAAAATTTGCCAATGGACGAGGCATTATGGTTTTCTCAAATGGAGACCGCTATGACGGGGACTTTCATGATGGCCAGCGCAACGGATGCGGAACCTTCAATTTTTCTTCCAAAGACAAACGCTATACAGGGCAATTTCAAAATGATCACTTCCATGGATTAGGAAAGTTGATATTTAAAAATGGCGATCAGTACATTGGGGAGTTAAAAAACAACAACTGCCATGGTCAGGGAACATTTATATTTGCAGATGGCAGCCCTGCTAAACATGGATTTTGGCAGGATGGAAAGTTAGTGAAAGAGGGTGAAACTTTCTTTTGTAATCGATAATAGGCATTGGGATATAGAACACTAGACACTTTTGCTCAATAGCAATTGATTCCCTATCAGCCATCAGTGAACTGGGTTCAGTCATTCGTGAGCAGCGACCCACAACAGGTTACTGCTCACTGAACCGACTGCTTACTTGGTTTTTGCCTCCAAATTCTCCAGCCGACTCTTCAACTCCTGATTCGCCTTCTTAAGCTCATCCAATTCCCGACGGAGTTTTTCCACAGCCTGGTCAGAACCGGCGGCTTTCTGCACCTTCTGAATCGCTTCTTCCGCCCGACGCCGAATGCGACCGTCAGGTGTTTGCTCAGCGAGAGCCTGGAGAACGCTGATCGCTTTGGTGGTTTCCATTTGTCCCAAAGCGCTGACTACAGCGACTTGGGTGAGGAAGAAAGACTCGCAAGAGAGTTCATCCAGGCGTTCCAGGATACGATTTACATTTACCTTGCTTTGTCCGACTGAAATCCCCCCTAGGGAGCGGATCGCGGCTAAGCGAAGAGCTTGAGGGACACTCGGAAGGGTATACTCCAGCATCAAATCCAGCGCCTCTTTCGAGGTCTTGAATTGGGTCAACCCCGCAATTGCTCCGGAGCGTACGACTTCATTCCAGCCTGCGCGTTCTTTCAAAACTGTCTCCAGCAGCTTTAGGGTTTTCTTATCCTTAGGCTTACTGTTCAAGTTGGCTGCGCCTAC
>JAKSDM010000934.1 GCA_022360135.1 Pseudanabaenales cyanobacterium
GAGTTCAATCAATTTCGGATTCAGCGCGAAACTGAACGTCTTTATCCTCACCGAAACCTCCTTGACACAATCGATTGGCCGTTTTTGGCTTAGGCTGGCGAGCGAGACCGGTTACACCCTAATCGAATGTTAGTGCAGTGGTGTCATGGTGCGCCCGGAATGGTGGCGAGTTTAGCCCAAACCTTCCCTTCTGAACGCTCAGAGGCGCTCGACACGCTACTCCTTCAAGCCGGTGAGCTAACCTGGCAAGCAGGCCCGCTGAAAAAAGGATCGGGATTGTGTCATGGTACAGCGGGTAATGGATATGCTTTTTTGAAGCTCCACCAGCGCACAGGAGATGAGCTTTGGCTGGTGCGCGCCCGTCAATTTGCAATGCACGCCATTGGCCAATATCAGCAAAGCAGAGCACTCTACGGAGCAAGTCGCTACACGCTGTGGACTGGAGATTTAGGATTAGCGGTGTATCTGTGGCACTGCATTACTACAGAGGCGGCGCTGCCTAGCTTAGACGTGATGTAAAAACACATTTCCTGCCTTAAACTACAGGGCTCCGTTTATTCTGATCGGTAATGGCTTGTAGAAATCATGATTAAGCAACGCACTTTTCTCCAATTTGCGGGTTCAACCCTGGTCGCCTTAGGCTGGAGCCAGCTCGCCCTAGAGCGTCAGAGCCTTCGATACGCCAGCGCCTTAGCCCTGATTGGTAGGGCGAAGCATTCGATGAACAATTCTCATGGCCTTTGGGCATTTATCTGTCGAATGCTTTGCCCCTAAATCGGTACATCATTTATCCGCAAGTTCCTTAACAGAGTTTCAGGAATAGTGGAGTTAACCTCAGCTAGGCAACCATTTCAGTCTTAATTGAACTGTATTGCTCAAGTTTTGCTGAAGTTAGCTGAGGATCCATAATTTTGCCGTCTTGAAACCAGATAATGCGCTGACACAATTGGGCGACTGCCGAGTCATGGGTCACCATCACAATCGTCATCCCGGCATCATTGAGGCTCTGGAAAATATCCATCACTTCTTGGCTAGTGCGAGAATCCAGCGCCCCGGTGGGCTCATCCGCCAGGAGCAAAATTGGTTGGTTGACAATGGCGCGGGCGATCGCCCCCCGCTGCTGCTGTCCCCCAGAGAGTTGATTGGGACGATTGGACATGCGATGCTCTAGCCCGACCCGACTCAACGCCGCTTCAGCTAGCTCTTGGCGCTGCCGACGGGGAATCCCAGCATAGGCCATCGGCAGCATCACATTTTCTAGCGCGCTTAACTGAGACAACAAGTGGAACTGTTGAAAAACAAAGCCAATTTTGCGATTTCGGATGTAGGCCAAATCGTCATCATCTAGCTGCTCCACCGCTTCTCTCGCCAGATAATAGCGGCCGCTGCAGGGTCGATCCAGGCAGCCAATAATATGCATCGTGGTGGACTTGCCGGAACCCGAAGGTCCCATGATGGCGCAGTACTCTCCCTGGCGAATGATCAGATTAATGTCTTGCACGGCCATGACCGCTAAATCGCCCTGACCATAGCGTTTTTCGACCTGCTCCAGACGAACGATCTCAGCGGTGGCGGGTAATTCAAACTTTGACTTCATGGCTAACTCCTCAGGGCGACGATCGGTTCAAGACGGGCGGCGCTGCGAGCCGGAACCACGCCAAATCCCAGGCCAATGGCTCCAGACACGCCGACTGCCAGGATAATGGCCGCCGGACTGACGGCCGCTTCCAGGGGGGTCAAGACGGTCACGAGTAGCGTGCCTGCCACAGCGATCAGAATGCCGCAGGCACCCCCAACCAGAGAGAGAATGACCGCTTCAGTCGTGAACTGCACCAGCAAATCGGTGCGGGTAGCTCCAATCGCTTTGCGCAAGCCAATCTCGTGGGTTCGTTCGGTCACCGACACCAACATAATGTTCATAATTCCAATGCCTCCCACTAGCAGGGAAATCCCTGAGGTTGCGGCCAGGAGGACGACTAGCATTCCCGTGACCGTATTGGCGGTTCTGAGCAAGTCTTGCTGGGAGCGAACAGTGAAGTCATTGTCGCCTTTTTTAATGTTATGGCGCAGGCGCAGCAGATTGGTAACCTGATATTGAGCCGCGCTAATCGTCTCTGGAGAGTGAGCGGAGACCGAAATGGACTGGACCGTCGGACTGGTGAGAGAACCGTCTCGGCCTGACAGCTGGTTGGCCATCACGGTAATCGGGACAAAGATCACCTCATCCTGGTTGGTTCCCATGGATGATCCTTTTTCCGCCATCACGCCAATCACCTGGAAGCTCAAGTTGCGGATGCGGATTTTCTCTCCCAGCGGATCTCGATTGCCGAATAGCATGCTAGCGGTTTCGCTGCCTAAAACCGCAATTCGATGGTTGGATTGCACTTCTAACTGGTTGAAAAACCGACCTCTGCCCACAGGGGCGTTACGGACACTGGTGTAGGATGGCGTTGTCCCGGTGACACTCACTTGAGTGTCCTGGTCCGCCCAATTGACCCGCAAGAGTTCAGTTTTTTCTGGGGTTACCCCGGCTACGGCTGGCGCTTCCCGCGCGATCGCCTCAGCATCCGCCAGTACCAAAGTGTTGGCCTGGGCGGCACCCAATTGAGAACCGCCTTGCTGAATGCCGGGAAGCACAAATAGCACGTTGGTTCCTAACGCCTCAAACTGCTGGTTAACAAACTTCTGAGTTCCCTGTCCGACGCCAATCATCGCAATGACCGAAGCATTGCCAATAATGATGCCGAGCATGGTTAAACAACTACGCAGTTTATTGGCGCTGAGGGTTCGCACCGCCATACTGACATTTTCTACCAAATCTACGCCCATTTTCTCTACTCAATTACTACTGTTAGTTGCCAAGTCTTCCAGGGGCTCGACCTTTAGGAAAGTCGACAAATACTCTTTCTCCGGTTTTCAATCCTTCCAGAACTTGTGTCTGACCATCTTGAGTCACACCGACCTTAATGGGTTGGAATCTGGCGGCGCTTTGTTCGTCTGCGACCAACACGCCAATCTGGTTGTCACGGCTCGTGATGGCTACTGTCGGCACCATCAGCGCCGCCTCCAGAGACTCTCCCTGGAAGGTGGCGTCCACATTCATGCCAGAGAGCAGCACGGATTGTCCGGTGATGAGTTCTACTCGCACCTCAAAGTAGGTTACGTTATCCTCGACCACTGCCTCGGGGGCGATCTTGCGGACTTTACCCGAAAAGGTGTGATCAGGATATGAATCTGTCACGATTTCCACTGGCTGCCCCAGTTTAATCTCAGCGATATTGGCTTCCGGTATTTCCACCAAAACTTCTAGACCTTTGGCGATCGCCAAAATCGAACTAGACGTGGCTGAGGCGGTGCTAGAAGCCGAGGTGGTGGGTGTAACAATTGCCCCGATAGAGGCGTATTTTTGGGTGACGACACCGTCAAAAGGCGCCCGGATTACCGTGGCGTCCAGTTGAGCTTGAATCACCTCAACCTGGGCCGCCGCCGCCGCTGCTCGCGCCGCCGCCTGCTCAATATCTTCAAGGCGAGAGCCGCTGGACAGTTCTTGTAAGAATTGCTGAGCTTCTTGCAAATTTGCTCGGGCGTTCCGGTCTTCGCTAATCACTTCATCCAGGTCGAGTTTTGGCAGCGCTCCCTGCTGGGCCAGAAAGTGGTATCGCTCTAGCTTTTTGGCGTACAAGTCAACCTGCGCCTCGGCTGACGCCACTTGCGCTCTGGCTCTGCTAATCTCTTCAGAACGGTTGCCATTTCGAACCCGGGTGGACTCCGCTTCCGCCTCAGCCAACTGCGCTTTCGCCTGAGCCAGAGAGGCTTCTAGCTCGGCAGCGTACATTTGGGCTAAGACTTCACCCGCTTTAACCTGATCGCCTTGCTCGACAAACAGAGCGACCAACCGGCCGGGGTCTTCTGGACTGAGATTAACGGTTTCGATCGGCTCTACAGTGCCACTGGCTTCGACTCGAATCGTCAGTGCTTGAGTCTGGGCTGGCGCCGTCAGGTCACTCAGGCTGGGGCCGGAGGCGGCGCGCAGCCGAGACCGACGCAGGACATTGGCGCCGAGTGCGCCGAGCAAGACTAGAATAGCGATTGCTAAAACTGCCGACCGCCATCGAGAGCGGGAACGTTTGCGAGCTATAGTCATTAGAGATCTCCTAAACCTAAACCATCTATAAGAATGTGAGCATAAAATAATCAATTCATATCCCTTTAATGGGATTGTCAGTAAACCGAGCATCCCCCTTGCGGACATACACTTTGGTTTGATACATCCAGTAATAAATTAAGGAAAACAGAACAAATACACACACAGAAAATGAAATTAAATTGGGGTTGAGCGGAATTAAGATCAAGGAACTGACCAACTCGACCAAGATCAGGCCAATCAGGATCTTCGCAATCGTTTGACGCTTCAAGAGGTTGCACAACATTGCCCCTGTCGGTGCCCCTACAACCACGGCGGGCACCGCCGCTAGCCAGTAATTCAGCACTGGCTCGACGAAGTCGCCGATAAAGTATTGATGCAGGATAAAGCCAGTCCAAGCATTGATCGCCATCAAAATCACCGAGGTGGGGGTGCTCACCTTTTCACACAAGCCAAACAGTAACACCATTACGGAAAAAGAGAAAATATCTAGGCCGCTACCCACTAAGCCACTGATGATTCCCCCCACCAGCCCTACGCCTAGGGATAAAACTCTTTCCCGCCTGCCCCAAGCAGGGATAGTCAAATTCCGTCCTCTGCGAGTTCGATTTAAGGTGAATAAAAGAATGGCGAAGCTGCTCAGCATCATTGTAAAAGACATCTTAATGATCTCCGGCGGCAAAATGGGAGCCAAAAAGACCGAGCCGAAGACAATGCCAGGGATGCCGCCAAGGCTGACCCAACGGATCAATCGCCACTCCACCTCGGTTCTCATGGCCACAATCGTCAAAGAAGCCGCCCCCATGCCCACACTTTGAATCGCCAAAGAAAAGACTTTGGCGTCGTAGGGAGAAACGTGCAGCCACTTAGTCAAAACCGGAAAGGCGACGGCGCCGCCTCCCATACTCGTACCGCCAGCCACCATAGAACCAAAGACCATCGTTATCGTCACCTCCCAATGATCCCTCAGATTAGCAAGGGCGTGACCGGGACCGTTTATCGTTAACCAGGCGCTCCAGACTGCGATGGCGCATAGAAAGCTATTACGGAGGGAAGGCTGAGCCCAAATTACCTGGGCGGCCAGAGCCAACAACTGGCGGAGAAATTGGATTGGGTTGTTGATGTCACTTTTTAGAGTTCGCCGATTTCGCGTTTGCTCAAGCATAGTTGGACCTATTCGGGGTTTAAGTCGTAGCACAACAGTCACCCCCCATTAGGAAGAGAAAGCCGGGGTTCTCCTGGCGTGCTGGGTTGATGAAGCAGGTGAATTCAGTGTTTGATCCATTGAGTTTCGCCTGCTTGCCAAAGCGGGATGCTCTTGTTCGACCTCCCTAGCGGCCAGTAGCGTACTGAGGGCATTGATCAGATGAGTGCTTTCCTGGAGACCCCAGGAGAGCTGTCCAGCAAAAAAGCTGTGGGTGGCTTTGAACTCGTGGATTAGGGACTCTCGCTCCCCTTGGAGCACTAATTGCGCCAATCGGCTGTAAGTGTTCGCCAGTCTGGCGATCGCCTCGCGACGCTCTGGTGTCGCCAAGATCAGGTCTACGACCAGCGGGGCAGACTGAGTGAAGAGGCGGGTCACCATCGCGATTTTTTGGCGGAAGATGGGGCTAGAGAAATCTAAGCTGCGGCGGATGTTAATCTCTTCTTCTGAGAGGAACACACCCATGCTAAGCGTGGCGAAGTTGCGGATGGCTTGAATGCTCACCATCATCTGATCGTGTTCTTCCGGCGTCGCCACAATGAGTTTGCCGCCTTCGCCCTCAATCAACTCTAGAAACCATTGAAAAGACTCATCTCTACGACCTGGACAAACCACGACTTGATGAGACAAGAAAGAGTTAACGCCAGGACCGAACATGGGATGTAAACCCATGACAGGCCCTCCATGGTGTGCCAACATCGCCTTGACGGTGGCGGCCTTGATACTCGTGATATCGGCCAAGGCGGTATTGGGGCCGAGGTGTTTAGCAGTTTTACGGATCACCTCTAGGGTACATTCCATAGGAACACAGACTAAGACTAAATCTGCAGCCGCCAGCAACCGTTCCGCCTGTTCCCAGTCATTTTGTTCGAGAATACTGACTTGGTGTCCGGCTGCGGATAACTGCTCGGTGAAGAAGCGCCCCATCCTGCCGCCGCCGCCAATCACAGTCACCTGTCGCGGCTGAGTATAGGTTGGGGAAGACGATGAAGATTTCAGGGTCAGAGTAGCCGCACAACCGAGAACTAGATTTTGCCAGACAAATTCAGGAATGCCCGCTCGATGGAGAAATGGCGTCAGATCGGGAGCGTTTTCTGGTGAGTCAGTGGAAACTGATTCCTTCAAAACGGCTATTCTTTTACCGAGCAGTTCGATTAACTCTCGATCGATTTGTTGAAGCTTTTCGTGTATCATAAGTTTCTCTAACAGATAGTGCCTAAAGATAGTGCTACGGATAGTGCTAACGAAGTTAAGCGATCGCAGCTAACGACCAGCAAAAGATTTGATTTGCTGTCGATCTGCGTGAGATTCACCCACTGTTTGAGGCGCCATCAAGGGTGAAAACCTTTTTTTAAGCGGGATTGATTACATACCAGCAGACCTCTGCTGGTATGGAGAAGAAACCATCCCCTATTTGCGGGTCAATAACACTTCATTGGGTCGAGCCGTCTCTGGATTATTGCGCTTACCCCGAAGCACCATCTTCACGTCAGGCGCTAAGGTGGCGCGAGGAGGCCGCGCCTCTTGATCGTCGGCCAGCTCTAGTTGATAGTGCGATACAATAGTACTCAACACTAACTTCATTTCATATTGAGCTAAAATCTCGCCGATACAACGACGAACGCCGCCGCCAAAAGGCATAAATTCATAGGAAGAGAATTTTCTTTCTAAAAAGCGCTCTGGCTTAAACTGCTTGGGTTCCGGGTATAAATCCTGGCGATGATGAAGGAGATAAATACAACCATACAGCGCCGTACCAGGACTTAACTCATAACCCATCAACTCAAGGGATGATTTCGCTATCCTGGGCGATGTAAACATATCGATGGGGTAAATTCTCAGAGTTTCATTGCAAACAGCAGTCAGATAGGGCAGTTGAAAAATTTTTACCGGATCTGGAGACGCACCCAGATCTTCGAGTTCTTTTAGACATTTGTTCTGAACGTCGGGCTTTTTGTGCACCCAATAACATAACCAAGTCATTACATTTTCTGTCGTCGCCGATCCCCCCAACAAAAGCGTCATCAACTGATCGCGCAACTCTTTATCAGTCATCGCCTGGCCAGCTTCATCCCGGGCCGACATCAATAGAGAGAGAATATCCGTACTTTCAGGATCGAGTTTCTGACGGCGCTCCTTGATTTCGGCATAGATCATGTGATCAATTTGTTGCCGGGTGCGAAGAAATTGTCCCCAAGGACTCCATGAACCTAAATCTAGTCGCAAGAAAGGGAAAAAAAGCGAAACAAAGGTTAAGGGCTTCATTAGGGAAACTATCAGCTCTCTAAACTGAGTACAACGCTCTCCTTCATGAAAACCAAACACAGCTTCTAGAAGAACTTGCAGGGCAATATCTCCCATGGCGGAGCGAATCGAAAAAGGGGTGTCGATCGCCTGCCGATCCATCACTTTTTCGGTAATATCGCAAATTAGCTGGCCATAGGTTCGCATCCTAGCGCCATGAAAGGGAGGCATCAGGAACTTGCGCTGGCGTAAGTGGCTCTCGTCTTCGAGTAATAGTAATGACTGATTTCCCACCAACGGATTCAGACGCTTCTTATCCTTGCCCGGAAGGCTAAAATCTTTGTTCTCACGAGCAAACATTTGCTTCAGTGCTTGCGGGTTGCTAACTAATATTGAGGGTCTCGAATCAAACACTGATGTCGTGAAGATGTCGCCATAGGACTTTGCCATCGCTTCCATGTAGCTTATGGGATCGGCGGCCCATTGAATCTGCTGCAACAAGCGAGGAGTTTTCGGACCATTAGGTAGTTTCATACAAATATTCCTCCAATATTCAATATTGAAAATGGTTACTTCGACAATGGGATTGGCTTACCTTTTTGAGCCTCTTTTGAGGAAGGGCAAGCTAATACCGCTGTACAAAATCCATGCATTCAAAAATGTTTTATGGCAAGTTTTTTACAGGTTTGTCAATAATGCTTGTGTTTTGGCTAACCCCTTTGCCGAATGGCGTTTACCTCGAAGTCGCATTTTTACTGCTGGTGGAAAAGTCGTCCCTGGCGGCTGAGGTCGCGCCTCTCGATTGTCGGCTAGCTCTAGTTCATAGTGGGAGAGAAGAGTTGCTAACACTAACTTCATTTCATACTGAGCTAACGCTTCGCCGATACAACGACGAGCACCGCCGCCAAAAGGCATAAATTCATAGGGGGAGAATTTTCTTTCTAGAAAACGCTCTGGCTTAAACTGTTTGGGTTCCGGGTATAAATCCTGGCGATGATGAAGGAGATAAATGCAGCCATATAGCGCTGTACCGGGACTTAAATGATAGCCCATCACCTCTATTGGCGATTTAATCATCCTGCCCTTCGTTAAGATTTCGACTGGATAAATCCTTAAGCTTTCATTGCAGACAGCCGTTAAGTAAGGCAGTCGAGAAATAACGGTTGGTTCAGGAGATTCCCCCAGACTATCTAATTCTGCGAGTAACTGCTGTAACACCTCGGGCTTTTTGTGGATCCAGTACAAAGCCCAAGTCATTGTGCTGCTGGTAATAATATGGCCAGCCAGCAAGAGAGTCATTAACTCGTCGCGTAACTCCTGATCGCTCATCGATTGGCCATCTTCATCTTGGGCCAACATCAGCAAGGAGAGCACATCAGTCCGTTCTGGGTTGGGTTGAGAGCGGCGTTCGGCAATTTCTTGATAAATTAAGTCATCAATTTTTTGCCTTTGCCGCACAAAATACCCCCAAGGACTCCAGGCGCCCAAATCCTTGCGCAAAAAGGGTAGCAGGAAAGAAGCCGCGATAAAGGGAACCCGAACGTCTTCAAATAAGGAATGGATTAGTTGTTTAAGTTGAAAGCAACGCTCTCCCTTATGTAAACCAAATACCGTTTCCAGAATCACCTGTAGGGAGATGTCGTTCGTCAGAGAGCGAGCTGAGAAGGTTTGGTCGATTTGATACTGGTCTATCACCTGCTTTGTAATCGAGCCGATTAAATCCCCGTAGACTCGCATCCGAGCCCCATGAAAAGCAGGCATTAACAGCTGGCGATGACGTTGATGCCGATCGCCATCGAGAACGAAAATTGATTGGTTTCCGTGATACGGAGTCATAATCTCGTTCAAACTGCCAGGAGCGCTGACCGCTGATCTTTGTTTATGCAAAATTTGTTCCAGCGCCTCGGGGTGACTGACGAACACGGCAGAGTCAGACTCAAGCACGGGTGCAATGAAAAAATCGCCATATTTCTTTTGGGCCGCTTCCATATAGCCTACGGAGTTGAATTGCCATTGCAACTTTTGCAATAGAACGGCAGTTTTCGATCCTTCAGGTAGTTTCATCGAAATATTTTTCCCCTTGATATCCTGTATTACTATGCTAAGCAGCGATCGCTGTTTACAAAACCTTCTGTTATTTCCTATTGATCGATTACCTTATATATCGAATATATCGAAGCATTCGCTATCAGTTGCACCCGATTCATTCCTTGGTTGACTGTCCCTTGTGTGATTAAAGTCTTCTCCCGCTTGTTCTGTCCAATCCCCGCCGACTAATGGCCCTGCGGTTTACTGTCTGATTAAGAGGATGCTAATGGGAAAACCTCCCATTAGCATGTTCATCCAAACAAAGACCTAAGAGAACGCCGCCACCTGTTGCCGAGAGGTCCTATAAGGTGCTGTCGGAAAAGGATAGGCTTGAGGCAAGCGACCAACGGCTTGACCAATAACCGTTATCTCCTGCATTAATTCTTCATATCGCTCTGGCGTTAGAGACTGAGGACCATCGGAGAGGGCTTTGGCGGGATTGGGATGAACCTCAATCATCAGGGCGTCTGCGCCGGCGGCGATCGCCGCCGCCGCCATTGCTGGCACATATTGTGAGCTTCCTGTCCCATGGCTGGGGTCAATCATAACGGGTAGATGGGTGAGCGAACGCAGAACAGGCACTGCTGATAAATCAAGGGTATTGCGAGTATACTTGCGATCAAAACCGCGAATGCCACGCTCGCAGAGAATCACATTGGGATTGCCTGCCGCCAGAATGTACTCTGCCGCCATTAACCAATCCTCGATAGTAGCCGCCATACCGCGCTTGAGCAGGACTGGCTTGCCTGCCGCCCCTACCTTCTTCAGTAAGGAGAAGTTCTGCATATTACGAGCCCCGACTTGAACCACATCCGCCACTTCAGTGATCTTGTCTAAGTCAGCCGCATCCATGACTTCCGTGATAATCCCTAAGCCCGTCGCTTGGCGAGCTGCTGCTAGCCAGTCTAAAGCGCTTTCACCGTGTCCTTGAAAAGCATAGGGCGAGGTGCGGGGTTTATAGGCCCCGCCTCGGAGGAACTGCGCCCCCGCCGCTTTAACTTGTTGCGCGGTCTCTAAAATCATTTGTTCGCTTTCCACCGAACAGGGGCCAGCGAC
>JAKSDM010001072.1 GCA_022360135.1 Pseudanabaenales cyanobacterium
GCTTCGGCGCTGTAGTCTCCACCAGGCACTTGGCCATCGGAGCCGAAAGAGCAATAGCCTTCGAGTTCCCCTTGAAAGTTCAAGATTGCAAAAAAAGCGTTTTTCGAGTCAAGCAGATAGCACAAGTCTGCTTGGAAAGTATCCGCATTGAAGTTGTAGTAATCATATGGCGAAGGGTAGCGCCAGTTAAGGATCGTCAGTGCGTGTTTTTTTTCAAGTGGCCGAAATTTTAGTCTCACACCAACTTTCCTTCGATCCATCTAAGGGTATGAGAAATGGCTATGTGGGGATCTGGAGCATCAACGAATCTACTTGTCAATTTTCCTTGTAGCATTCATTCCTCTGTTCAGCAACGCTGGAGGCGGCGTTGCTTAATACCGAGATGAACTTGCCCGATAGTCTGTCCAATGCCTCTTAATTGTATCTTAAAGACATCTTAGAGACTGTTTCTTAGGTGAAATGTTAAGTTACCTCCAAGATTTCCCAGAGTTGATTTTCCAACAAACATCATGAAACAGCTTATCGCCACGACTTCCTGGTTACTGATCAGCGCAGCCGCTCTGTTGAACTATGAGGTCAACGCGCAAGACTGTTCTAAGCTGAGTGATTATATGGTTGATGCGAATGGTCAGTGCATTGACTTGAGTGATCCAGAAGAGCGTCATCTAGAAGCGCCCGCATCACCTGAAGATCCAAAAGAATCGGCTCCTCAAGTCGTCCGCTTTGCGACTTTTAACGCTTCCTTAAACCGCTCCAGTGAGAGAGAACTGATTGAGGATTTATCAACACCGGATGATCCGAGAGCCCAGGCTGTGGCTGAGATTATTCAGCGTACTCATCCCGACATCATCCTGATCAACGAATTTGACTATGACGAAGAGGGTAGAGCTGTCCAACTTTTTCAGGAAAACTATCTTTCGGTTAGCCAGAATGGAGCTGACCCGATTGAGTATCCCTATGTCTATTTGGCGCCTTCTAACACGGGTATTGCCTCTGGGTTTGACCTCGACAATAACGAAGAAATTGTGACTGAACCTGGCGCTAGCGGCTATGGTGGCGATGCCTTTGGGTTTGGCGATTTTCTTGGCCAGTTCGCCATGGTTCTCCTGTCAAAGCATCCCATTGCAATAGAGGATGTACGAACCTTTCAGAACTTTCTCTGGAAAGATATGCCAGGGGCGTTGTTGCCAGACGACCCCGACACGCCTGAGCCTAACGATTGGTACTCCCCTGAAGAACTTGAGTTGTTCCGCCTCTCTTCCAAGAGCCACTGGGATATTCCGATTCAGATTAATGGTAAAGTTGTGCATGTGCTGGCTAGTCATCCAACTCCCCCTGTTTTTGATGGGCTTGAGGATCGCAACGGTCGACGCAATCACGACGAGATCCGCTTCTGGTCAGACTATATCCATCCCAGACGAGGTCGCTATATTCGTGATGATCAGGGCAATCAGGGCGGCTTAAGGCGGGAAGCAAGGTTCGTCATTATGGGCGATCAAAATGCCGATCCTTTCGATGGCGATAGCACTGATAATGCAGCTTTGCAACTGACGGATAATCCGTTTATCAATAGCTCAATGATTCCAAGCAGTGAAGGGGCGGTTGAGGCTGCGAACACCCAGGGTGAGAACAATTTGACTCAACTCGGGAATCCAGCTTTTGATACGGCTGATTTCTCTGAGGAAAGCTTTGGCGGTCCTGGTAATCTTCGGATTGATTATGTTTTGCCGTCCAGAACTTTGAGAATTATAGATTCAGGTGTCTTTTGGCCGACGAGTGATGATCCGCTATACCGTTTAGTCGGGTCTGGTTTCCCTACTGTGAGTTCTGATCATCGCCTGACCTGGGTTGATTTACAAATATGACATCAAGAGGGTCTCTATGCAAATGCTTGGGCTGGCTAGGAAGCTGGAGAACTTCAGGTTGATCGACGCCGTAAGTCATGTGAGCAGCCCGAGAGCATTAGTTTAGTTACTCGAATATAGCAATTCTCACTCGGGTTGAATACATCTCGTGAAGGCGGGGTGTAGGGTGGAATGGCACTGAAATAAGCCATGTGGGCAATGCCCACCCTATGGAATATCAGGGCTTTTAGCGATTTATAAACTCTTATTTCAGCGCCATTCGGTGTAGGGTGTGGTCAATGCAATTGAGAACCGCTATAACGCATTGATGGTGGGCGCAGAATCATTCAATCGGATGAAAAGAACACCTGGAAAGAGCCGACTTCTTGATTGATTGAAACCTAATCTCAAAAGTAATCCCCACTCAATGCAGGCTTTAGCTGTGTAGTGGGGAAACTTAGTTTTGCAACTATAATGCACAAGTTAAAACGAGTGCTTAACCTATGGAGCGGCCGCACCGTCAGCTGTTTGTGTATCCACTAGTTGGAGGTTGACGGATGCCTGTGTCTGCTTCAAGGGTATCTTTGATTAGAGTAAACAAAGGGTTCTCAGGAAACTTGACGAAAACTTGGCTATCTGATGGAGCAACTCACTCAACCCGCCAGCAAATTCAGATCCTGGCTGCCCAATCTAAAACGAGAGATCTGGATTTTGGCTGCTGGGCAGTTATTTCTGTTTATTGGTCAAGGGTTTACTCTGGTCTACGCTTCTATTTTCTTTGTCAATGAGTTGGGTTTCTCCCCCACCCAAGTGGGGTTAGCCCTCAGTAGCTCCGGATTGGCTGGCATGGTAGGACGATTTTTTGCCGGCAATGCGATTGATTCGCGGCTAGGCCGTCGAGGTACGTTGTTGCTCGCTGCCGTGATCTCTGCTTCAGCCTGCTTTTGTCTGGCGTTTGCCGAGACGTTTGTGTTGTTGATTGTTGGCAACCTACTGCTAGGTCTGGGGTTGAGTCTGTATTGGCCAGCTACGCTGGCGGTCACCGCTGACCTGAGCACTGCTGACAATCGGGCAGAGGCGTTTGCCCTGACGCAGCTGTCGAACAATTTGGGTCTGGGTCTGGGAGCGTTGCTGGCGGGACAATATATTGCCATGGCGGGTAGCTACCGCGCCCTGTTTATCACCAAGGGGCTGATCTATCTAGTGTTTGGCATGGTGATTTTTTCTGCGATCGCAGAAACGCGCCAAACCCATACAACCCTGATCAGGTTGGCCAAGAACTGGCTACGGACCCTCACTGATCGTCGGTTTGTCACCTTTTTGATGGCCAATACGTTTTTTGCCACCTATGGGGCCCAGCTTAGCAGCAGTCTGCCGCTGTATCTGGCCAATTTTGCACCCAGCGGCGACACCCAAATGGGTTTCTCAGAACAGCTGATTAGCTATTTGTTCTTTTGGCACGCCCTGCTAAAAATTGTTTGCCAGCTGCCCATTACCCGCTGGGCCAAGCGGGTAAATCATGTCTCGATTTTGCTCGTCGCCTTGATCCTGTGGGCGGGTGGATTTTTGTTTATCTGGATCACTGGGGTTGTGCCTGTGAATGCGCTAGCGCCTGCTCTGGCAGGCTTTTCGCTGGTGGGATTGGCGGAGATCTTGTACGGGCCAGCTGCGAGTTCACTGGTGGGCGATATGGCCCCCAGCGACCAGCGGGGCATTTACTTTTCGCTAGAGTCAGAATGTTGGGCGATTGGTTTTTTGATCGGGCCAGCGTTGGGGGGGTGGGCCTTGGATCATCCCGTCAGTGGGGGGGCGAATCTTTGGTTGGCGCTGGTCTCTAGCACAGGTTTGGCAGGGGCTATTCTGATTTATCTCAGGCAGCAGATGCTGGCTATAACCCCCTTTAACACCCAGGCATAGGATGGATTTATCTCGGTATAGCAAGCGCCACTCTAGTTGAGACATCTCATAGCCTCCCTGGATTCCCACTTTTGCGGGAATGACACTGCGAGAAAATCCTCAGCTCACTGACGAGTGCTATATCTCCTGTTCTGTCAAGCTTTGATTGATGGTGAAGGGTAAAGGGTAAAAGGTGGGTCAAGTGAGGCTGACTTCATCGCGGGCGAAGCCAGCTTCGTCAGAAGTGAGGCTAGTACTCTGTCTATCGACTTTTGGCGGGTGGAAATCCTTGCCCATCGCATGAGACACAACATGAAAACATCTGACATCTGTCAGGGTTGATCCATGACATTTATTAGATGTGATCTCGTTGCTCGACTCGATACGATGCA
>JAKSDM010000537.1 GCA_022360135.1 Pseudanabaenales cyanobacterium
CCCTTCCCTAAAATACCGAGAATATGGTAGCGAGCCTTAATAATGGAGCCAATTTGTTGCGCCTTGTGCATCTGACCGCACGGATTTCGCGTTTAGGCTTAACGTACAGTACTTTCCCTTTTATGGGAAACTATCGCTTAAAATGCTGTCCGTCTTTGTTAACCCATGATGGTCGGTTCAAAGAGTTTTTAGCCCTTTTGTAAAGCTACATTTGCACCTTAGCATTGGCGCCTAGTTAAGGAAAAACGCTAACTATGAATCCAACCTCTGAGAATTTACAGTAAATATATGCGATATTACGCGCTGGCGCAAAAAGTGTAATTTCTCTCACAGGAGTTTAGAAAAACTGGAAACTCTGCTCCTTCATCAACTATGGATTTTCTCTCACAAAAGTATTTTGACCGACAATACTTGTACGGGACTAGGAGGAAGTCAATGAAGCTAAGCCATATCTTGATCAGCACAGTCATCATGACAGGCATTTTGCCAAATTCCACCACCATTGCCCTGCTTTCGCTAAAACTCACTAATCAATGCGTCAACTGTAAGTTGCTTGGGGTGAATATCAAAAACACTGATTTGAGTGGGGCCGATCTGAGAAATGCAGATTTGAGATGGGCCAGATTGAGTATGGTTAATCTCAATGACGCCGATCTGAGTGGCGCTAATCTCAAGGGCGCTCATCTCAACGAAGTAACCATGAAAAATACGAAGCTCTGTGGGGCCACCCTGATGAACGCGGTAAAATCTTCAGTGGGGTGTTGAGTAGGCAGTTATGATTTCCCGCATCCATCCCCTGCCAACAGACGTTGTTCATCTCATCGCAGCGGGAGAAGTAATAGACTCCTTGGCGGCTGTGGTGCGGGAATTGGTGGAAAATGCTCTGGATGCGGGCGCCAATCGCTTAACCATTTCTCTCTGGCCTGAGCAGTGGCGAGTCAGGGTTGCTGATAACGGCGCTGGTATGACATTAGCCGATTTGCGACAAGCCGCTCAGCCCCACAGCACCAGTAAGATTAGTACTCGCAGAGACCTCTGGCGGATTAGCAGTCTGGGATTTCGGGGAGAAGCGCTCCACAGCTTGAGTCAACTGGCCCAGCTCGAAATCTATAGCCGCCCCCAGTCTAATCCGGCAGCGACTGGATGGCGAGTGACGTATGATACTTGGGGTAATGCGGTGAGGGTAGAAACCGCCGCGATCGCAGCAGGCGCCATTGTCACCGTTTCGAACCTCTTCGCTCCTTGGCCTGCCCGTCGCCAGGGACTCCCCTCCCTAGCTCAGCAAATGCGAGCCGTCCAACTTACCATTCAACACATTGCCCTTTGTCATCCCCAGATCACCTGGCAGGTGGAACAAAACGACCGCCCCTGGTTCACCCTCTGGCCGGGAGAAACCCCTCAACAAACTCTGCCTCAGATTCTTCGAGACGTTCAACCTAACGATTTGCGGGAATTGACTTTGGAAGTTAGGAGACAGGCGGGAGGAGGAGGGGAGGATGGAGGAGCAGGGGGAGATGGGGGAGCAGGGGGAGATGGGGGAGCAGGGGAAGCAGGGGGAGATAGAGAGAATGGGGGGTTTGAGGGGTTACTTGGCGAATGACGAATGGCGAATTGGCAAGTAACGAATGACCAATGACCAAAATCCAAAATCCAAAATCCAAAATAGGTCCGATTCATGGCGACAGAATCATTAGGTTGGTGGGGCGTCCCCCTCGGTATATTAGCCGGAACCCTACGGGGCAGTGCGCCGTTTCTATTTGTCAGCCTGGGGGAATGTCTGACTGAAAAGAGCGGCAAGATTAATCTGGGCCTAGAAGGTGTGCTATTGATGGGGGCAATGAGCGCCTATGGGGTTTCCTACTTGTCTCAGGATATCGTCGGAGCATTTTGGTCGCCGTGGTTGGGGGCGCTGTCGGCAGGGCTAGCGGGAATGGGGCTCGGGGCAATTCACGGATGGGTAGCGCAGCAGCCTCGGGTGAACGATGTCGCCACGGGTATCGCCATGATTACCTTGGGCAGTGGGCTGGCGTTTTTCTTCGGCAAGCCGTTTATTCAACCTCAGGCCCCCCAGCTGCTGACCTTTGACTGGGGTGCTTGGAGTAGTTCGCCTCAGGTACAGGCGGCATTAAAGGTGAGTCCGCTATTTTTATTGGGAGTTGCGATCGCCCCCCTCCTCCACTGGTTATTTCGCACGACCCGGTGGGGATTGTATATCCGAGCGGTGGGAGATAGTCCGCAGGCGGCCCGGGCGATGGGTATTTCTATTTTTAAGGTGCGGATGTTCAGCATCATGGCTGGCAGCTTTTTAGCCGGGATTGGCGGGGCGTGTTTATCGCTCTATTATCCAGGCGTTTGGACGGAGCGCATTTCCAGCGGTCAGGGGTTGATGGCCGTGGCGCTGGTGATTTTTGCTCGGTGGAATCCGATTCAATGCTTATGGGCTTCGCTGTTGTTTGGCGGAGCCCAAGCAATTGGCCCCGCATTTCAGTCGGTAGGAATTGACGC
>JAKSDM010001492.1 GCA_022360135.1 Pseudanabaenales cyanobacterium
GATTAGAGCAGCTAGGCGTCACCTGTATTGATGTCAATAGTCGCCCCAAACATCTCTATGGCATCTACCGCAAGATGCAGCGCCAGCAGAAGGATTTCCACGAGATTTATGATGTTGCCGCTATTCGTCTAATCGTCGGCACCAATGACGAATGTTATCGAGCTCTGGCGGTGGTGCATGATGCTTTCCGGCCGATTCCAGGCCGTTTTAAGGACTACATTGGATTGCCCAAACCGAATCGTTATCAGTCGCTTCATACGGTGGTGTTAGGGAATTCGGGCCGCCCAATTGAAGTGCAAATTCGGACGCTAGAGATGCACCATATTGCCGAATATGGGATCGCTGCTCATTGGAAGTATAAGGAAACAGACAGTTCTAGTAACATCAAGCTGACTGCTGACGATGAGAAATTCAGTTGGTTGCGGCAACTACTGGAGTGGCAGAGTGATCTCAAAGATGATCAAGAGTATTTAGAGGACGTCAAAGGCAATCTGTTTGATGAAGACGTTTATGTCTTTACGCCCCATGGAGATGTCATGTCTCTGGCTCGAGGGTCGACCCCGATCGATTTTGCCTATCGCATCCATACGGAAATCGGCAGCCACTGCTCTGGGGCCCGGGTTAATGGCCGGATCGTAACCTTGGACACCGCTTTAGAGAACGGCGACATTGTTGAGATTATTACCCAGAAGAATAGCCATCCTAGCCTAGACTGGCTCAATTTTGTGGTGACGGCGAGCGCCCGTAATCGAATTCGCCAATGGTATAAGCGATCGCACCGCGATGAAAACATCGCCCGAGGCCGCGACATGTTGGAGAAAGAACTGGGCAAGAATGGCTTCGAAGCGCTGCTCAAATCTGCCCCGGCCCAGGCAACCGCCGAGCGCTGTAATTATCAAAATGTAGAGGATTTACTGGCTGGTTTGGGCTATGGAGAAGTCACCCTTAACCTGGTGGTCAATCGTCTGCGAGAGGCGGTCAAGGCTCAGCAGCCGATTGAGTCTGAACCGGAGGCCAATCTTGGTGCAACCCGGTCTGCTGTGATCCCCAGTTCCCCCCGTCCCGCGCCGAGCAACCAGAAATCTCCGATCCGGGGAGTTGAAGGACTTTTACACAATATTGCGGGATGCTGTAATCCGTTACCGGGGGAACCCATTATTGGGGGAGTGTCTATGGGCAGTCGGGGGATCGTTATCCACCGCCAAGGCTGTTCTAACCTTGAGACTATTCCTGGCGATCGCCTCATACCC
>JAKSDM010000143.1 GCA_022360135.1 Pseudanabaenales cyanobacterium
GGGCTATATCCCAGTTTTAATAAGCAATCTGGCGATTGGCTCCAGGAAACCGGTTCACTAAGCGCCTATTGGCTAAAACCATTGTATTCACTCAGATCGACCGTCCTTTAGATTCCCTTTATAAATCAGCTCTTAGGGCTAGTTCTCCGCCATAAACGGTGAGCTTATGGGCCGCATGTGCGCCGATGCCGATGCCGACATTGCCCGTTAACGTACTGGTTTGACTGACGGATAGAGCGCCGTCTACCTTCAATTTTTCGGCGCCAGGTCCCGTTCCAATGCCGACATTCCCGATTAAGTGACTCGTTTGAGTCACCGATAGCGTACCTGAGAGGGCGGTATTGCCCGCCACATTCAACTTCAAACTCCCACTGCCTGGGTTGATTCCGATACCTACATTCCCCCTCAAAGTGGTGTTTTTGTCGACGGATAGGGGACCTGCGATCGCCACATCCCCTTTCACATCTAGCACCTTCGTCGGAATTGCCTTGCCAATTCCAACCTTGCCATCGGCATTCACGATCAACGGGGTGTTATCGCTGGTCTGATCATCAATGCGTAGGGCGTCTTGGCTGTCGGACTGCCGAATATGTAACTTGGCAGTTGGCTGCGTGATGCTGAGTCCCAGATTTCCCGTGCTACTTTCGATAAAGAATTTGCTAATGCCCCCCGTCTCAAGATTAAGGCCTGGATTCGCTCCCGTTGGCTTTTGGTTCAATCGCCAGGCGTGAAGCTCGTCTGCATAAAAATCCAGCAGATTTTCAGTCTTTCCATGGGCCACAATCTTCAGGGGAATCTCCACCCCGGGCGGTTTTTCCAGGCCATCATCATTGATGTTGAGGACTGAATCAATAAAGTCCCTAAAGTCTTCTTCGGAGGGTTTGCCGCCAGTCTTAAAGAGGGCTTGGAGTTGGGTTCTATTTTTATTGCCTGCCATGGGGAGGACTCCTGGTGTGTGGTCGATCGAGGGGATTAAGAGATGAAGGATTAGCGGGAAAATAAAATTTCAGTGGGGGGTGGATGGGGGGAGAGGAGCAGGGGGAACAGGGGAGGGAAATCAATGCCAAAATCCAAAATCTAAAATCCTAGGTGGATGTTGATGTTACTGATCTGCGGCTCCATTAAGTCACGAAGAAATCAAGGCCGATAATCATGTAATCGATGCCTTCAAACGCCTCTTCGGTATAGTCGGACGTGGTAATCAGATCGATAATGTGTTCTGGAGCGGACACCAAAATTGAATCAACCTGTTTGACCTGAGCCAGATTGGTGGGGTTGACCTGGTAGGCTGTGTTCGGCTGAGCCCGGTTGTCGGTCGAGAGGGTAACCTGTTCAATTAATTTAAGATTGGCGACGTAGTCAACATAGGATCGAGATTCGATGAAATGAATCACCGTTGAGCTATGAATAGAACTGCCAAAGGAAATGTCGCTTTGTTCTTCATAAGCCCAAGGGGATAGGAATTGAACCAGTTCTTGGTTGAGCTGTTTGAGGTAGTAGCCCTGCTCATAGCCAGCTTGAAACCGCACCGCCACTCGATATTTAATTTGTTCATAGCGAGGATTTTTAACCGCCACCTGCACAAAGGCAGAGGTATGAGTCTGGAGGTAAGCTTCGATCTCACGCAACAAGTACAGCGGCGCTTTGGGTTCTAAGGGTAAAAAAGGAGCGGTATTGGCAATGTTAGGAATGACCACCACCGTCACTTGAGCGGCGCTAGGGGCATGGGATTGTTCCGCTTGGGTCAGGCACTTGACTTTATAAATCTGGGGAAACTGCTCCAAAACCAGGCGTTCGTAGTCCCAGCGGGTGATCGCGCGGTGTTTATGGCGCAGCCGCTCACTGACTCGGGTATAAAAAGCCCGATTGGTTTCTGGCCGACGACCGCCAAAGGAGCTATAGGGCTGCGCCACCGTGGAAATATCGGGGTTGTTCTCCACCAAGGACTGAATGGAGTGGGCCGCTAGGGGCTGACTGAGGCGCTCCGGCGCATTGCCCTGATCGACAAAGGTGGCGGTCACTGCTTGGGCGCGAATATCCAGGGCGTCGGGGATGGCTGCAGCATGGTTGTTCACTGTCGCCCTCAACCAATGGAGACCGGCAGGCAGCAAATGATTTTGGCGCGTGGCGGTCTCTGGAATGGCGAGGTGCAGAATGCCAGAATCCACCAGGCCATGGGTACTGTCTGACAAAACATCGGCATTTTGGCAAGGTTGCCAGCGATCGCCCGCCAAATAGCTCCAATGAATGTCTGGATTGGCCAGATCGGCATTGCCGCTGCCCGACACCAATTGAAACAGCAGGGTAAGTTGTTGAGGGGGCTGTAAATTGCGAATGCCAATGAATAAACTGCCCTCCTGGTCATATTGCGGCAAGAGGAAAAAGCGACTATCTGACGCAGTTGGATCGGCTGTCTGTAGTAGATCAAGATAGCCGAAGGGATGTAACTGAAAAATTTGCCCCCCGGTTGGGGTCGGGGTCGGGTTGCTGGCGTCTGTCCTTAAGTAAATTTCCGCCGAAGCTTGATAGTCGAGGGAAATCTTTTTGACTTTGGGCGTGTATGGGGGATAAACCGCCAGGGCCTTAATCGTCTCATCCATGGCTAAGGCCACTTTATTCAGGACTAAGGCATAGAGACTATGCTGGAAGTCGGGACGGATTAACTCCAGGCGAAAATAGCGGGCTTGTTCCCAGAGATCATCGGTGGCGGATTGAGCAGGAATCGTGGCGAACCCATCTGCTGGAATTGCGGAAAACCGAGCTTTGTCATAGTGCAGTGTTCCCACAGACAACAGGGCGCCCGCCTCGCCAGCTCCCTCGGTGCTAAAGAGGGGTCGGGCGGCAATGGAAAACCAGGTGAGATCGCGCAACAGGTCCAACTGGGCCTGAAAACTGGAGTTATCAATCACGGCAGGCCGAGGCGATAAGCCACAGTTGGAATAGGCGTGATAATGAGTGGCGAAGCTATCGGGCAGCCCCATCCACTCCAGGTGCAGCGACAGACTATCTAGCCGCTTCATGACAATTTCCGGATGGACAAAATAAAAGCTGGCTCCGGCTATCGGTTGTGAATCAAAGGGTTCAAAGGGACTCTTGGGGCTGAGGATGGTGCGATCGCTGCGCAGCTGCAAATCCTGCAAACCCTGCACCGCCACTTGAATGTTGGCTTTTTCCAGGCAAAGGTCTTTGAGCAATTGGTAGGAGGAGGCGCCGCTGTTTCCGACCTGAGCCTCCTCTTTTAAGCTGATTTTGACGACGGGGTGGGGCGTGTGAAAGCGGATCAGGCTGGATGGCGCTGGCAGCGCAGTAATAGCGGGCTGGGTGGCCGCCAGGGTGAATTTGAATTGCAAGCTATTGAGATAAATCCCAGAGGCGGAATACTGTTCAACCTTGCCGTCTGGAGCGGGCGATCGGCCAATTCGACCCACGCCGATCACGGTTGCTTCGCGATCGCTAACCAATCCCGCTACTTGAAAAATTTCGCCATTCACCCAAGCTAACAGGGAGCCAATATCCCTCGGGGTAAACTGGCTGTCCGCATCCGCCTCAGACGTGAAAGCAACCCCCTCCAGCCTTAGTTCTGGCAATCTCGCGATCGGGGCGGCGGCAAAGGCAATTTGGTCATATTTCCGAGTCTGGCCA
>JAKSDM010001426.1 GCA_022360135.1 Pseudanabaenales cyanobacterium
AAATACTCCAGAATACTACCGAGCTGAGTTGTAAACTGCAATTCCTCATCGGGGGTTAGTTCAAGCCGAGCCAGATAGGCAACTTTGCGAACTTGGTCGAGATCGATCATGGGGATTAGGACTGGGGAATAATGATTGGGGGATTGGGGGCAGGGGGTAGACGGGGAAAATGCCAAGGTTGTCATATACCGTCCGGGTTAAGAGACTGGTAATTAACTCGTAGAGATGTTGCACGCAACGTCTCTACACCTCTTTGGGTTCTCTAAAGATTGCTAATTGAACCGTACCGCCCCACCTACCCCCTCCTACTGTCTACTGTCTACTGCCTACTGCTTTGGAGCTAACCACTACTCAATAATACATATCTACCTTCATCCGCCCCGTATTCTTCAGCCAGTTTTGGGCTTCGATGTAGTTGTTGGGAGCGATGCGGATGGCCTCCAGCCAGTAACGGGCGGCTTCATCGTAACAGTCATTCGCTGTTTGAGTATTTTCAGCTTCCTGAGCTTGCTCGCCTTTGTGGTGATAAATCACAGCAATATTATTCATGGCTTGGCACATCTGAGGATTTAACTCCAGGGCTTGCTTGTACAAGTTCAGCGCCTCATCGTGCTCTCCGTTGCTGGTGTGGATAAGCCCCATGTTGTAAAGAATAAAGCTGCGATCATAGGGATCTTCCTCAAGCGTTAACGCCTCTTTATAGTTGTCCATAGCTTCGGCATACTCTCCATCCGCCTGGGCCGACATCCCGTCTCGGTAATAAGCAAACGCTTGTTTTTCACTATATTTAGCTGGCATGAGCTTGAGAATCAAGTCGGCCATCACTGTAAAAGACTTATCGATAAAGTTATCGTTCCGCTGAGTTCTAGGCATGAGTGACCTCTAGGGCGCCATCAATGGTTAGACAGCATATCAAAATCAATACTCCTCTTATAATTTACCTCTGGCTTGTCTGTCTATAGCTTCGGTCACTCAGCTTCTCTATGACATCAGCTGATTTGGAGGATATTTGACGGAAAGAAGTTGACGATTTAGAAAAAGCACCAAATCCTCAATCGTCGATAGGGTTGAGATGTCAAAGCTAAAACTGATATCAACCCCGAAGGTTTTATAAAAGTCGTTACAGAAATTAATTTCCCAATCAAACCAGCAAATA
>JAKSDM010001189.1 GCA_022360135.1 Pseudanabaenales cyanobacterium
AGGCCGCCATCAAGTTTGCGGTGGGTTTCTATGACGCCCTAGGCTATGGCCGATCCCTGGTAGAGGCCTATGAATTTGGCATGACTGCTATTGAGGTCGAGCCCAGCGTGATCCAGCGTGACGGAGTCGCCCATCTGGAAGTAGGATTCCCAGCGATTCCAGCCCCTGCCACCCCAGTGTTAATTCTCTCAGAAGGGCTGTCGAAATCGGTCAAACCCCCGACTCCCCGTTCTCGAAAAGCTTATCGCGATCGCCAGGCTATCCTCAACAAGGTCAAAAACTATTGGATTAAGGGCGTGCTAGAGCGATCGTTGCACAACCAGATATTGATTGAGTTGGGGTTAGAAGAACGCCTGGACTTTGCCGATCCCTTTAACATGGCGCTGGGGATGGTGCATCAACCGCAGCAATCTTTGGCGCCGGGAACCCAAGCCATTGAAGTCTTTGACGCCTTAGGGGAAGGTCGCTCTTTGTTGATTTTAGGGGAACCGGGTTCTGGCAAAACGATTACGCTCCTGCAACTCACACGAGATTTGGCGGCTAGAGCTGAACAGGACGTCAATCACCTGATTCCCGTTGTATTTAACTTATCATCCTGGGAAAAGGGCCAAACCCTAGACGATTGGCTAGTGGAGGAACTGAACACGAAATATCAGGCGCCGAAGCCGATCGCAGAACCTTGGGTCAAGCAGCAGCAACTGTTGTTGATGTTAGATGGGTTAGATGAGGTCCAGGCGAGCGATCGCGAGGCGTGTGTGGAGGCGATTAATCAATTCCAACAGGCTCACGGGACTGAAATGGTGGTGTGTAGCCGCATCAAAGACTACGAAGGACTGCAAAAGCAGCTTACCTGCCAGGGAGCGATTTATCTAAAGCCGCTCACACTAGACCAAATCCAGCATTACCTCGATAGGTTGGGGATTCAATCCACCTATTTAAGACAGCTCCTGACATCCGATACGGCATTGCAAGAACTGGCTCAATCGCCGCTGATGCTGAACTTGATGGTGTTAGCTTATGGCGGTCTTAAGCGGGTAGATCTGCCTAAAACGAATGTAATCGAAGACTATCGAAAACAGCTTTTCAATGTCTATATAACGCGCATGCTAGCTCGTCGTAGTGGTCTGAAGCAGTATGCGGACGAACCCGTTATGCGATGGTTGCACTGGCTAGCTCAAAGCATGATTGCTCAGTCTAAAACAGTGTTCTTAATTGAGCGTCTAGATCGTTCCTGGCTACAAAAGAAGTATCAGCGATGGGTTTATTTACTTCTAAGTTTGATCATAAAAGGAATCCTCTATGCACTCATTTTCGGGCTAAGCATCACTCTAGATTATGGATTATTCAAAGGATTACAGATTGGTATGATTGCTGGGTTATTTGGCGCAATTGTTCATACCCCTATGACTTGGACGATCACTGTGGTTGAGCAGATACCTTCGAGCCCTCGGAAAACAAGTCTTCTCAGGTGGGTCTATAGCATCGGAACTGGCATTACAATTGGACCAATCATAGGGTTTACCGTTGGAGTTTTTGTCGCCCTTCGGGCTGGATTGACGGCGGGAGGGATTATCGGGGTTGTGAGTGGATTCGTTATAGTGTTGACAAGTGGATTTGTCGACTATTTAACCGGTGGAACCTTTATTAAAAGTTTTAGTAATCCCGTGGAATCTCTACAATGGTCATGGGGCGATATCAGAGATAAATCCATATTCTGGATGACAGTTTTTTTGGTAGCTGGGTTGATTGCCAGACCTTTTAGGTTGCTAGGAAACCAAGCTTCTTTGGGGTTAATGGTTAGCCTTTTCTTACTGGTTGGATTACTGGTTGGATTGCTTGACGGCCTGAGTTCTGATGCTGAGATAGAGTCGAAGACAAGTCCTAATCAGGGGATTAAGCAGTCAGCAAAAATATCATTGATGACTGCTCTCGGGGGATGTATCTTTCTGACGTTGGTTGCTAGGCTTCTCGGCCTTCCAAACTCCATGGGCGCAGCCTTCGGTCTCTTAATAGGATGGTACATGGGAGGTATTGCTTGTTTGATTCACTGTGGATTGCGAATCACTTTCTGCTGCAGTCAATGCACCCCCTGGAACTATGCTCGTTTTCTGGACTATGCGGTTGATCATGGCTTCCTGCAAAAGGTGGGTGGGGGTTATATCTTCATTCATCGATCGCTAATGGAGCATTTTGCTCAGTCGGAATCGTAGCGAA
>JAKSDM010000700.1 GCA_022360135.1 Pseudanabaenales cyanobacterium
AATCTTATGAGAAGGCGTCAGCCCTGCAGGGGTTAGAAATCAGCTATAGATTGGATTCTGACTCCTGAATTTTGAGTTTCCCCTAAGGATAATTTCCCACTTTAAGTTGGCCCTTTGTTTTGAGAGAAGGCTTGATTTAGAGTTGGCCTTATGGACAGAGATTTCAATGCGAGTTATCTGAGTGAGAGAGTGAGAACCCGTCTCACTCTAGAAAGTTGCTGATTAGGTTAAGTTTTAGAGTATTCTTATATTATTTAGAGAAGGGCGACATAAATAGTATTTTTCAGACATAAGCCATTTCCTGGAAATTGAACAGGGTATTCATGGCTATTTATGCGATGAACCGAATGTGTAGACTGGATTTAGAACAGACGATTATTCAGAATATCTGATATATTTGGATTAGAGGAACTGTTTCACATTGCATTGTGGTGCTTTATTCAAAGACTAGTTTATTTCTTCGCCCTATTATGCGCCTATCATATCTCTATTTGGGTATTTCTTCAGGGTTTGGTGAAATCTGAAGAGACCTTGAGGAGGGACTGAATAAGTTTGCTAGTTCGTACGCTTAAAACTGTGGGGGTTTTTAGTGATAACGATTTCACCACCTTCTACAGAGGATCAAAAGTGGGGTAGTTTGAGTTTCGCTTCCACACTATATCTATATCCTATTCTCGATCTACTGTTGCGGAGTGTTCCGCCCCAATGGCGACCCGAATTGAGGCTGGGGTTACAAGAAGCGCTTGTCAACGCTGCCAAGCATGGGAATAATCTTGATCCTACGAAGGATATCTCAGTCCGCTTTTTAGTCGAAGAAGATCGTTATTGGTGGATTATTTCAGATCAAGGCAGAGGATTTAACTATCCGTGCGATTGTCAATCTATTTGTGATGGCAATCTTGGTCAAGAGGTGGATGAATGTGGCCGAGGGCTTTTTATTCTCCATCAAATCTTTGATGAAGTGCGTTGGACACACAAAGGTACAGAGTTACAGCTTTGTAAGCAATTTAAGTGTCGGTCTCGTGCGCCTCTATTGAGATAGATAAATTTTAAAATCGCAAGCGCTTTAAACAGCCTTCGTCAATCTATTGAGTATCCTTGCGATGGCTATGGGTGGGGCAGGGAGGGGCTGATATTGAGCGATCTAGCCATCCTATAGCCTGTTTTAGTCTGGGAAGGACTTCTTCAGATTGCTCTTTGAGGAGATAGACGAGAGCCGCCGCCATTTGTTCCTGAGCTCGGATTTTGCGGTTAGAATTTAGCCGATGCCAGTCGTTTGGCCGAATAGCTAGCTTTTCCGCCAATGCTTGGGCGAGATCAAGGCTACTGAATTGGCTCAGGATTTCTCGGCTAGATTGATTAGACTGATTGGTCCCGATGGAATCAGCCAAGGTTGAGGAAGTAGAATTTGCCATACGACTTTCTATCATCGATCCAGTGGGTTCTTAGTCTACTTCTACTGTACAACAACGGTGTTCTATGAAACCGCCTAAAGGCTCTGATCGTTTTCCTGCAGACGCCTTTCCAGATGAACCATCCAGAGATCGTTGGTTAGGCCGCAAACTTGCCCCAGATTGGCAAGAATTTGAAGCTGCTTTGAGGGACGCGACGCGATCGCTCAAGGCCTTAAAAGAACGCTATGTTGAAATTAGGCGGGCTCAGGATCAACAACAAGAGCTACGGCGACGACTTCAACAGACTGACCTGCCATTGGCAGAGGCGCAAGCAATCAAGCAACGATTGGAGGAACTGGAAATATCGCTAGAAAGTCATCTACTCTCGTGGCGTCATTTTCAGCAACCCTTTTGGCAAGCTATACGCTTCGGTGGATTGGGCGTTATTATAGGCTGGATACTGAGGGGCTGCGCCTGAGTTCCCCTGATTCCTCTCCGCTTAAGCGTAAGAAGGGCAAAATCTCTAGAGAAGCAGAGCCCTGTTCCTAGAGCCATAAATTCAAAATACTCTCCGAGAAGAAAACTCCCAGTTTTCAATCCCTAGTCCTCAATCTAAAATCTAGAATCTAAAATCGATATGGCCCGACGCATTAGAGACATTCTTCGTAACGGACAACCCAACGAGCAGATTGTGATCCAAGGTTGGGTGCGGACTAAACGGGAATCGAAGGGGTTTACCTTTGTTGAGGTGAATGACGGCTCCTCAATGGCGGGACTACAGGTCCTCCTGAATGAGGATACGCCAGACTATGCTGATATAGTTAAGCGGCTGAGTACGGGATCGTCTATAGAGATTTCAGGACTGCTGGTTGAGTCCCCGGGTAAAGGACAACGGGTTGAGCTGCAGGCTAAAACTGCTCAAATTTATGGGGAGGCGGACGCAGAAACCTATCCACTCCAGAAAAAACGCCATTCCTTTGAATTTTTGCGCACGATTGGCCATCTGCGATCGCGCACGAATACGCTGGGTGCAGTTTTCCGAGTCCGTAACGCCTGCGCCCGAGCCATCCACGAATTTTTTCAGGAACGGGGGTTTCTCTGGATCCATACCCCCATTATCACTGCCAGCGATTGCGAAGGAGCCGGGGAAATGTTTGCCGTCACCAACCTGGATCTCGGCAAGTTGCCGATGACTGGTGACAATGCCGTGGACTACAGTCAAGATTTTTTCGGTAAGCCCGCCTACCTGACTGTAAGTGGTCAGCTGGAAGTTGAGAGTATGGCGATGGCTTTCAGCAACGTCTATACCTTTGGTCCCACCTTCCGAGCAGAGAACTCTAATACCTCGCGCCACCTGGCGGAGTTTTGGATGGTGGAGCCAGAGTTAGCCTTCTGCGATCTGGAAGGCAATATGGAGTTGGCTGAGGTTTTCCTCAAGTATTTATTTGAGTATGTATTGGAGACCTGCCCCGAAGACATGACGTTTTTCAATAAGCGGATTGATAATACGGTGCTGGCGACGGCGGACAATATCATTAATAGCGAGTTTGAGCGAATCACCTATACGGATGCGATCGCCCTGCTGGAAAAGGCGGACCGCAAGTTTGACTATCCGGTTTCTTGGGGCTTGGATCTACAGTCGGAACACGAGCGCTATCTGGCTGAGGACTACTTCAAGAAGCCTGTCATCGTGACGGACTACCCAACCGAGATCAAAGCGTTTTATATGCGCCTGAATGACGGCGGTAAAACGGTGCGGGCGATGGATGTGCTAGCGCCTAAAGTGGGGGAGATCATCGGCGGCGCCCAACGGGAAGAACGCTTAGATGTGCTTGAGCGGCGGATCCAGGAGGCCGGTTTAGAGGCTGCTGACTACTGGTGGTACCTCGACCTGCGGCGCTACGGCACCGTTCCTCATGCCGGCTTTGGGCTGGGGTTCGAGCGCTTGGTGCAGTTTATGACTGGGATGGCCAATATCCGTGATGTCATTCCCTTCCCTCGAACGCCGGAGAACATAGAGTTTTGAGAACTTATTGCGCCATCACCACAGTCTTTCCATGCCTCATCAGTCCAGGCCAATTTTTGATTACTCATCTAATAAGTCTTGCTCTATGACCTGACCTTGTTTGTACTGGGCAATGGAGCGTTCTAAATGAGCTGCATTTGCTGGAGATTTCAACAAATGAACCGTTTCGAGCAGGCTATTAAAATACTCAAGGGACATGACGACCGCGTCCTCAGCATCGCGCCTGGTAATTACAGTGTAGTCAGCATTATTAACCACCTGATCTAGTATGGCTTTTAGTTTGTTTCTTGCTTCGCTGAAGGTGACGACTCTCATTTGTCAGATTTGTCTGTTTACTTGTACAAGTATAGTGTGATGAGATATGTCATCATGACGATCGCTGCTCGCAACCATGGGCGCGCTTTGCTTTGCCCTTCCTACCTCGCTACGTCGCTAGGCTAGATATCTTCTAGATCAACGCCCAGTTCCCTCAGCCGTTCTGCTAATCGCTCCGCCCGCTGTCGCTCTTGCTCCGCCCGCTCGTGATCGGTCAAAATCCAATTCCCCTCAGCATCTTGCCAGCGCAGCCACAGTCCTTCTACGCTTTGATATTGACCTTGCCAGACGCCTAAGCCGAGAGCCAGTTCCTCAAACCAATAACGCTGCTCTGGGAGTGAAAGCGGCCGGTAGCGAGTGCCGACGAGTTGGAAAAGCCGGAATTGGTTTTCGTAGCGGTCGAACGTTGCATAGTAGGGGATGCGCAGTATCTGTTCATAAACC
>JAKSDM010000522.1 GCA_022360135.1 Pseudanabaenales cyanobacterium
GCGGTCTGGATTACCATGCAGGTAGGCAAAACCAACATTAAGCAGACTATCGCTCAGGTAGCTGATCTGGCCAATATAGCTCTGTCCGCCGCCACCGAAGATACCTTGACCATCGGGGTCGCCCGCCGCGTCAGATTCAACTGAATAACCCGCATCAATGACAATGTTGTCAGTTAACGCATAGCTAAAGCCAGCACCCGCATCACCTTCCATTTCAAAGTCATAGAACAGAGGGCCGCCAGCATCCCCTACACTAGGACCATCAAAGGGAACAATGGTGCTGGTCACAAAGTCATCTGTGAGAATACTGTTACCGGCAACGATGATGTCAAGCTTATCGCCCACTGGAAAGCTATAGTAAACATCGTTTAGGGTAATGTCATTATCGCCGCCAGCGCTGTCAGCAAATCCGCCGGGGAAACCGGTAGGCGCACCGCCGTTGGTTCCAGCTTGGAGACGAAGCCGCAAACGGTCTTCGCCCGTGAAGCTGGTGTCAAAGTTCAAGCGAGCCCGGTATTCAAAGGTGGTCGCTTCATCATCATCTGCTTGCTCAAAGGGGACATTCACATGAGAAGTCACTTCACCGCGCAGTTTTGTAGTGGTGGAGAACTGATTCGCTTCCAGTTCAGCCACGTCTGCCTCTAGTGCGTCTACCCGACCTCGCAGGGTCGCTAACTCAGACTGAAATTCTTCTTGCAAGCGGCGAATTGTGGCCAACTCGTCCGCCGTAATCGAGGTGCCAATAAGCTGGACTATTACATCTAGACAAGCGTTTAGACCAGCTGCAAACTCGTAACGCGTCATTGCCTGGTTACCCCGGTAAGTACGGTTGGGGAAACCTTCAATACAACCATACTCTTCAACTAGACGCTGTAAAGCTGTGAAGGCCCAGTCAGAAGGTGACACATCTGAGAGTTCAGAAACGCTCGTCACTTGAGCTAACTGAACGGGGGCGCCGCTGTAGTTGCTAATTTGCTCAAGCGCATTTACGTTGGCGGGCTCAGCAATTTCTTCAGTAGATTCAATTGCAAAAGCAGTGCTTGAGACAACTAGAGTTGCACCCAAGATAGCTGGACTAGCCAGCAAAGATTTCCAAAACAAATTAGACATGCTTCTAATAATCTCCTCACACCTTTTAACCAAGGGATAGATTTAAACTGCCTTTCACAAACCTATAGACTTATAGTAAATCTCAGCTTTGATCTAAGGCTATCTAGCCTGAGCTGGATAAAATCATAATTTCACCAACTCTATCCTTTACTTACTCATAGGGGATAGTAGCATATTGCTCTAACTTAGGCTAGAGTTCCCTGGCCACAAAATGCCTGTGTATTCTTTTTAGCCAGGTATTCCAATCAATCCCGCACCGAATCAGGAATGAGAAGATTTGCGCCCCTTCGCCTTTGATCGGCGAAGGGGTTGAGAGCTGAGGGTGAAAGAGAATACGCGGGGTTTACCAGGCGCATCATTCCATTCCTAGAGCAGAGTTATCGATTACGTTGGCAAACTGCTAGAACTTGAAAACAGCCCGAACGGTGCCGTAAACAGATGAACTGTCGACACGGGAGGAGTTAAAGGTGTTTTCTTCGGCGTAAAGTATGGCAGGGGTAATCGATAGGAACTCATTCAGCTCCATTTCGTAATAGGCTTCCGCAAAGAACGGCTCGTCTTCTTCATAGGAAGGCGCTTGCCCTACGTAGACACCGAAGGTGTTGCCCTCAAAGAAGAGGTCGGGAACCGAAACGCCCGCTTGCCAGGAGAAGGACTCCTCACTTGAGCCGACTTGATCATGGAGAGCGCCGTAACCGCCAACCTCAAACCGACCAAAGTTCAGGTTAACTAATCCTGCAAAGGTATTGGTCGCATCGCTCCCAGGCTCCTCATTACCGTGGAGGTAGGCGAAACCCGCATTGATCAGACCACCGCTGAGGTAGCTGATTTGGCCAATATAGCTCTGACCGCCGCCGCCAAAAATACCTTGGCCGTCTGGGTCGCCGATCGCCTCGGAGTCAACTGAATAACCGGCGTCAATCACCAGGTTGTTGGTTAGGACGTAACTGGCCCCAATTCCTGAGCCGCCTCCCATTTCAAAGTCATAGAGCAGGGGGCCGCCAGCATCACCGACGCTAACCCCGTCAAAAGGCACAATGGTGCTCGTTACAAAGTCATCCGTGAGGATGCTGTTACCGGCAATAATGACGTCGAGGCGATCGCCCACTGGGAAAGTGTAATAAACATCATCAAACTCAATATCATTATTACCGCCGGAGGTATCTGACAATCCCCCCGGGAATCCTAGCGCAGCACCATTATTTGTGCCTGTTTCGAAACGTAAACGCAAACGGTCTTCGCCAGTGAAGCTGGTGTCAAAGTTTAAGCGACCCTCGTATTCAAAGGTCGGGGTCTCACCATCAAACGCCTGATCAATCGGCGCATTCAAGTGTGCGGTCACTTCCCCTCGCAGTTTGGTGGTGGTAGAAAACTGGTTGGCATCTAGTTCAGTCACATCCGCCTCCAATGCATCCACCCGACCTCGCAGCGTTGATAACTCTGCCTGAAATTCTTCTTGCAACCGCCGAACTGTAGACAGGTCCTCTGGTGAACTTGAGGAGCCAATCAGTTGCAGGACAACGTCCAAACAAGCATTCAGACCCGCCGCAAATTCGTAACGAGTCATGGCCTGGTTGCCCCGGAAAGTACGGTTGGGGTAACCTTCAATACATCCGTATTCTTCCACCAGTCGCCGCAGCGCCGTGAACGCCCAGTCAGAAGGCTGTACGTCAGACAACTCCGATACACGGGTAACCTGAGCTAACTGGGTAACGTCGTTGTTATAGTCACTGATTTGCGCCAGCGCGTCTACACTGCTGGAGCCACTAACCATAGCAATATCAGCTTCTGGCGCTGATACCAGCCCCACTGGCGCAATGGCAACATCAGAAACGGCAATATCGGAAATATCAAGCGACTCAGCCAAATCAAGCGACTCAGCTGAAGTCTCAATTAGCTCGGGTGATTCTGCAGCCAACGCAGCGCCTGACATGGCTAGGGCGGCGCCAACAACTGCTGGACTAGTCAGCAGAGACTTCTGAAATAATTTAGACATGCGTTACCTTTCCTCACACCTTTTGCATGAAAGACTTAAGGTCAGATAAACACCCTTAGGGAGACATTGGTTCAACCGTCAGCCTCCAAGAAAGTTATCGGATTTCATCGGTCAACCCGAGTTTGTCTTGACGATAACCCACCTCACTGACACATAGCGAATGCAAGCACTTCTCCCATCTGGCCAAATTACAAAGTTCTATGGCTAGATTGATTCCATCAGATATTGACACCCTTTCCTGTCAAGAGGTTCCCGGCGTCCATAAAAGAAACCGAGTTGTATGTCAGATAAATCTAGCTAAACCAAGCGATTGCAGGCCCAAAAGAACGTTTTTGCACCATTGACAAACTTCAGCAGTCCTCACCATGGGCCAATACAGTTCGGTTAACAATTTTTGGAGAGTCCAACGATTCATAGAGACGTTGCAGGCAACGCCTATACGGGCAAATTGTCAGGCTTATCCGAACGATAGTGCACTATGCGCTATGTACGTCACTAGGTTGAGCCCCGGCGCAAAAAAGCCCTGTTTGAAGCAGGGCTCAACTCAGATTGTTAAGTCTAACAGAGTGAAGCAATTGACCTAAAACCTAAAGGTAGCTCGAAGGACACCATAAACAGATGAACTGTCAACATCGTCAGTTTCGAAATCATTCTCCTCAGCCCAAAGGATAGCTGGTGTAATCGTCAGGAACTCATTCACCTCAATGTCGTAGAAACCTTCAGCGTAGAAAGGTTCGTCACCATCAAATGTAGGAGCCTGACCCACATAGGCGCCCAAAGTATTGCCCTCTAAGAAGAAGTCCGGAAACGTCACACCCGCCACCCAGGAGAAGGACTCCTCATCGGAGCCTTCCTGATCATGGAAAGCGCCGTAACCTCCGACTTCGAAACGGCCAAAGTCAAGATTCAGCAGACCGGCAAAGGTATTGGTCGGCGCTTCATCTCGATCGGGGTTACCATGCAGGAAGGCAAAACCAGCATCGATCAGACCTTCACTGAGGTAGCTAACCTGGGCGATATAGCTCTGACCACCGCCGCCAAAAAGGCCCTGACCGTCAGGATCTCCCGCTGCATCGGATTCGACAGAATAGCCCGCATCCAAAACCAGATTGTCAGTGAAAGCATAGCTGAAACCAGCCCCTGCATCACCATCCATTTCAAAATCATAGAACAAAGGTTCTTCAGCCGCCTCGCCCACAGCAAACTCTGCAAAGGGAACAATCACACTGGTGACAAAGTCATCTGTGGCGATATCGTTGCCAGCAACAATAATGTCAAGCCGATCGCCGACTGGGAAACTGTAGTAAACATCGTCGAGGACGATGTCATTATCGCCGCCAGCACTGTTAGCAAATCCGCCAGGGAAACCGACCGGCGCCTCGTCGTTAGTTCCAGCTTCCAAGCGCAGCCGCAACCGGTCTTCACCCGTGAAGCTAGTATCGAAGTTCAAGCGAGCCCGATATTCAAAGGTAGTCACTTCATCATCAAAGGCTTCATCAAAGGGCACATTCACATGAGCATCTACTTGGCCGCGCAATTTAGTGGTGGTGGAAAACTGATTCGCTTCCAGCTCAGCTACATCTGCTTCTAGCGCATCCACCCGACCTCTTAGGGTGGCCAACTCAGACTGGAATTCTTCTTGCAATCGCCGAATGGTGGCTAGTTCCTCTGCTGTCCCAGAACCGCTAATGAGTTGGACAATCACATCCAAACAGGCATTCAGACCAGCGGCAAACTCATAACGAGTCATGGCCTGGTTACCCCGATAGGTGCGGTTTGGGAAACCTTCAATACAGCCATATTCTTCCACTAGCCGCTGTAGCGCGGTGAAAGCCCAATCAGTGGGCCGCACATCTGACAGTTCAGAAACGCTCGTCACTTGAGCCAACTGCAGGGGAGCATGGCTGTAATTGTTAATTTGCGCCAATACACCTAAGTTGCTGGGCTCAGCAGATTCTTCCACTGTAGGCGTAATTGTAACCTTAGACTCAGTGGATTCAGCCGCAAAAGCAATCCCCGACATAATCAGGGTTGCACCTAGGCAGGCTGGACCAACCAGCAAAGATTTCCAAAAGAATTTCAACATTGTTTAATACTCTCCTCACACTTTAGAGCGGCGTTTCTTTCCATACAGCTTGGAGTAGACGATTTCATTCCATAAAATGAGGTTGAAAAGGGTGGAATGGAAGTTGAAAAAAAGTCTACTCCAAGCTGCATATAACGAAGTGTCACAACTCAACTCACCAAGCCCAATTTTACCATGAGTTGAGTTGTCGCCATGAAAGCGATAAATTTCCTAGCGAACTGGACAGTGAGCTGCGAGGTGTAGCGATTCTCGCGTGTGTAGAATACCTCTCAGTGAGGGCAAGGTATAGGGTGCAGGGTGTAAGTCTATGCCAATGAAAACCCGATAAATCAACCTGGCGAAGTTACGCCAAAAAAACTATCCGCTCCCACCTAAGGAAGAACTCCTGAAAAATCAAAGTTCTCTAAAGATGGGAGCGGTGTAGCGGGTCTTCAGATTGAAACCAGACTGCCGGGAGGAATCCCTGTTGAATCTAGCTTCCGTTGACTAAGGGACCTCAATAGAGATCGAAGCTATTTCTTCTAGAGAACAGCCCCGGCGCACAGCCGACTTAACTCAACCTGGAGACCCATGCATTTACTACCACTATCTTGCATAGGCATCACCTCCTTATATCCTAAACGGTTATATTTTCAATTTTTAGAGCATTCAGACTTTGGCTGAATGTCTATAGGCACAATAGCATACTCAACTTAAATTCGCTCGACGAATAGTAACTTTCAATGGTTAACGGGGGGGAGCAAATAAATACCCTCACTTGCAAAGTGAGGGGAAGAGAGAAGTTTGCCTAGGTCGCAGCAATTCGGGTCAACCTAGGCCAAAGAAGCACCCTAGAGAGCATTACCCCTTGGTAATACCTCCTCAGGGAACACAAACTTCTCATGGGGTTGGTCTTGTGGGGCCATCCAGGCCCGCAACCCCTCATTCAACAAAATGTTCTTCGTATAGAACGTCTCAAACTCGGGGTCCTCCGCCGCTCGGGTCTCTTGGCTGACGAAGTCATAGGCCCGCAGGTTCAAAGCTAACCCGACAATGCCC
>JAKSDM010000454.1 GCA_022360135.1 Pseudanabaenales cyanobacterium
ATTGCAGAAACCGTCGAGACCTGGTTTCGAGAAAGGCAAAAAGACGATCTGGCCTTACTTTACATCTCTGGGCATGGGGTGAAAGACGCCCAATCCGATCTTTACTTTGCCGCCTGCGATACCCGCAAACAAAAAGAAGAATTGATCCGAGCAACCGCGATCGCCGCCAGTTTTGTGCGCGATCGCGTTCGCGAAAGCAAAGCAAAACGGCAGGTGATCATTCTGGACTGCTGTTTTAGTGGGGCCTTTGGCAATCTGCTATCAAAAGATGATCACACGATCAATCTAGAAACAGTGCTGGGGGCGGAAGGGCGGGTTGTTCTCACCTCTTCCAGCTCGATTCAATACTCGTTTGAACAACGGGATGGAGAGCTTTCCCTCTACACGCACTATTTAGTAGAAGGCATTCGCACCGGAGCCGCTGACGCCAATAGCGATGGAGCCATTTCAGTTCAAGACTTGCACCAATATGCCAGCCGCAAGGTGCAAGAAGAATCGCCTGCAATGACGCCCAAAATTATTGTATTAAAGGATGAAGGCTTTCAGATTCGGATTGCCAACGCGCCTCTGGGAGATCCCAAGCTAAAGTATCGCAAGGAAGTAGAGGCGATCGTTCAGGAAGATGGAGATACGATTGACGAGATATTGAGTCGGCCGCTGCTGGAAGAATGGCGACACAAACTGGGTTTAACAGACCCAGAGGCGCAAACAATTGAAGCCGAAATTTTAGAACCGATTCGTCAACGTCAGGCCAAAATTGAACGCTATCGGCAGATATACACCCAAGCCATCCAACACAAAAAAACATTGGGCGAACGGGAACGTAAGCGATTGAAACAACTCCAAAAAGTCCTAGGTTTGCGGGACGAAAACGTACAGTCAATTGAATCTGAGGTTGAGATTCCCCCCCATTCATCATCAGCTGCCCCATCATCTATCCCTCCATCCCCTTCAACCTCTCCTACCCTACCAGTTGAACAAGACGATCTCGATTCGGAAATTAGAATTGACTACACTCGACTGCGGGACTTACTGAAAGCAAAAGACTGGAAAGGAGCAGATGAAGAAACCTATCTGCGCTTGCTGAAATCGGAAAAGAGAATTGACTACACTCGACTGCGGGACTTACTGAAAGCAGAAGACTGGAAAGGAGCAGATGAAGAAACCTATCTGCGCATGCTGGAAGCCGTCGGACGGGAAAACGGGGACTATATTCGTGAGGCAGAATTGTTGAATTTTCCCTGTGGTAATTTGAAGACGATAGATCGGCTTTGGGTGCATTATAGCCAGGGACAATTTGGCTTCAGTGTGCAGAAGAAAATCTATGTGGAGTGTGGCGCAAAGCTGGACGGCAAGTATCCAGGTGATAAGATTTGGAGCGTGTTTTGCGATCGCATCGGCTGGAGAGTCAATGAAAACTATATCTCC
>JAKSDM010000940.1 GCA_022360135.1 Pseudanabaenales cyanobacterium
CGCCGATCATGGTGACCGAGTGGGTAGACAACCCGCTTCAAGTGCAATAGGCAGGGATCTCCAAAAGCCACCGCTCGATTAACCCGGTCAACTCTGCGTTTGGCGGGGACGGGGCCCCGACGGGTTATCCCACCGGCACGAACCTCCTCTGGCTGGATTCTCCCGGCGAAGAGGATTTCGGCATCCAATCCGACGAGACCGTCCTGTCCAACCAAACGCCGGGTTCATATCTGAACAAACCCATCAACCTGGTCGGGCGCCACCACGCCGGCGGAACCGCCAACTTCACCCGCACCGACGGCAGCGTCTTCCAAGACACCGTCCGCGAGTCGGTGGCCCGCAAACAGTGGGGGGAGTCCTTTTACTCCCTGACCGGTCAACCGACCAAGATCATTTTCAACGGTGACAAATTCGAAGGCGGCTAAGCCGAACCGCCCGCCGTTAACGCGGCGGGTCGTTTTTGGAATGGGCCGTCCGTGTTGGCCGGCCCGGGTGAGACAGACTCCCAAACATCTTCGGAGAGAAAGTCATGACCACGCAGAGGATCTTGTGTTTTTCGACGACCGCGTTGCTCGCGGCCGTGTCGGCGGTGCCGGCCATGGCCAAGACCAACGAGGTCAACACGACGGGGGCGACCCTGTTCCGCGGCTTCTACGAGGCCAACTCGCAGGGCTCGGACGCCATTGACGCCGACGCCGACGGCATCACCACCGACCTGTCGGTGCCCACCGTTGACCTGTTGTTCGGCTTCTTCAACACCCAGGCCCGCGGCATCGGGTCGGGCAACGGCTTCCAGGAACTGGTCGATTTCGGCCACAACAACGGCCCGGCGTCGGCCGCCTGGTCCAGCGGTGCCTACGACTCGAACGACTACGCGACGCGCAACGGCCTGGCCGTCACCCCCAGCACCGGGTTTACCGGCGACGTCATCTTCGACATCGCCTCGGTCGACGTGCCCTCGTCCTGGTTCGTGACCAACACCAACCCCGGCGCTGCGTGGGACATCTCTCCGTTCCAGCCCGGCAACACCCCGCGCGACGGCTACGGCAACAACCAGGCGCTCTCCAACGCCAGCCGCACCTCCAGCCAGGGGGCCCTGGCCGGC
>JAKSDM010001258.1 GCA_022360135.1 Pseudanabaenales cyanobacterium
CTTCATTGTCGGTTCAGCCCCAACAATCGCCGACTTCTCGCTTTGCGGCTATCTGTTTTATCCAGTCGAAGAGAGTGGCTACGACATACAGTCACGCTTTTCCAACATTACGGCGTGGCTGTCGCGTGTCAAATCAATTCCTGGTTGGGCCTCACCATACGACATCTTGCCTGGTGAACGGATCGCGCCGAAGTGGTGACAACGAAATTCAAAGCCGTTGCAGCTGACCCTTAGCCGCTTGTGCAGAGTCCCTCACTCGTCGATAAGTTCGATCAGAGATTAGCCAAAACGCAACTAGACCAATCAAAGGACTCAGTAAGGTAGGTATGCCGTCGAAGTCGGGTGTAAACAAACTATTGGGAAGGTATAGCAGCGTATTATCAATCCCGAAGGCGACAGGCATCAATACAAATAAGAGCAACCGCGTCAGCGAACCCAAAATAATGCAGGCCAGTGCGCCTTCCCGCGTCGCTTTCGGCCAGAAAAGACCGCCTGCAAGCGGCACTATTAACCCCGCAAAGCCTATATCAAAGGCTAGCAAGAGCAACACCCCCGTTTGAGGCGCCCGCAGGGCGAAGAAGACGCCTAGCAGTGTGATCACAACTGCCATAATTCGGGTAATTTTCAACAATCTGTCTCCACCTGCAGAGTGGTCATGGCTGCGGATTCCTAGGATATTGTGAGCCATCACAGACGAAGTGCCTAAAATCGCCCCATCAGCGGTTGAGAGCGACGCTGATAAAATCGCTGCAATCACAAGCAGACCCAAGAGTGGCGGAACCACCCCCTGAAGCAGAGCATAGAGCAATGGGCCATCGGCAGCCACCCCCACTTGATCCAAAATTCGGGGGGCGGACAGGGCGATGATGGAGAAAGGGACACCGATCATAATGGTTCCGGCAGAACCGATGAAGCATGCTCTTTGAGCCGTTTCTGGACTATCAGCTGCGAATACCCGAGCCATGAAATCAATGGCGACAATATCACCCAATCCCAGCGCCAATAGAGTCGCCCAATTGATCAAGGCGCCTGAGGCGGGACTAGTAAGTTGTTCAAATTCGAAAGGTCCCATGCCTGCGGGTATGTCTAGCCCAAAATTAGCCCAAATAAACCCAAACAGTAGCAGTGAGCCCACAAAGGCGATTATTACTTGAATGGCGTCGGTGTAAGCCACTGCGAAAAGTCCACCGCTGACGGTGTAGATGAAAACAATAGCGGCAATCATCATTACCCCAGCAGCGTAACTTGATCCCAAAAAAGCTTGGAACAAATACCCACCCGCCACCAAGTTGCCCGCCAGCAAAAATGCAAAGCTCAAAACCATGATGATGGACGCCACAAATTCCGTCGTTCGACCGTACTTCACCCGATAAAAATCGGGTAACGTAACCAGCTCCATGCGGTTCAACGGCTTAGCGAAGAAAAGGCCGGTTAGAAACAGACAGAGAGCTAAACCGATAGGTAATGAAGCCCCCGCCCAAAAGCCAAATTCTGCAGCCAGGTCAGTATTTCCTAATGTAGCGTTGGAATCTACTGACTGCGCCATTAATGTCGCCGCCGCCAGCGGTAGAACTAGACCCCGGCCTGCAACCAGATAATTGACACTATCGCCTTTGATTTGCTTTGACGCCCAAATGCCGACGACAAGCATAACAATGAGAAAGCATAAAACCCCCCAAAAAAGTAAAGCATTTTCCATTATTTGACGCTCGTGAGATTTGTTGCCTGACTACCTTGCTAAGGTATTAGTAACTAGAAATCAACGTTTGCTTCTCCGCCAAGATTTGACTACATGCCAAAAGTATCTAAACCTTGAATTGGCATAATAGCAAACATATTTCATCTAAATGTATTCACCTAAACCTATTTGCCTAAAATGAAACCTGTTTCTGGTCGATATAGAGGTAACTCCTTTGTATTAAAGAGTAATCACAGTTAAATCTTGTTCGGCCTGAAGTCTGGCGCTTTTCCCAGTTTATTTTATTGGCTGTAAAAATTTATATATCAATAAATTTATAGCTTAGTCAAGCGCTAAAAAACTTTGGCTTTCAAAGTAAATGTAGTTTATGATACGGGAACTTATTTTTCTCTGATTATTTTCCGATTGTTTTTCTCTGATTAAGTAAAGTTAATTTGTAGCCTGTATTACACTCTGATTTATTGAATCATGGTCGCTGTCTTAGCAAAGTATATCAATATAGTTCATTAGAGATAAGTTGCTTTGCTTTGATGATTTTGATAGGAGTTGTTTATCCTTCGCTAAAAGTCGTTTGTCTTAGGTAAATTATATTTATTCTAGAGAAATTGACTCTTTCATTAAACTTTTCATGGTCATACCAAAACAATGGTTAAGGAGCGCATACAAGGAATCACGACAAGTGAAACGAGAATGAGAATCGGAAACGCCTAAAAACCAAAATGCCTGAGGCGGATGTTCGGGGATAATTAGGCGCGAACTGCAACCACGATGACGTAGAGTTAGGAGGTAGAGGATAGAGCCGTTGGAGAATGCTAGAGAGCGTCGTTTGGATCCTACTGATGGGCTTTGTGAGTGGCCAGCTAGTCCATCGGTTTGGCGCGCCGCCGCTGATCGGCATGATTTTAGCGGGCATTTTCCTAGGCCCACAAGTTAGCGATGCAATAGACGCCAGCATCCTCAATGTTGCTGATGAGCTGCGGGCGATCGCAGTCATGATCATTTTGATCCGAGCCGGGTTGGGGCTAGACCGAGAAAAGCTCCAGCAACAGGGAACGGTCGCCCTGCGATTAGGGTTTCTACCCGCCATTGCCGAATCGCTTGTAGTGGCGTTGGCC
>JAKSDM010000073.1 GCA_022360135.1 Pseudanabaenales cyanobacterium
CCAGTCTGTCTCCACAATCACAACACAGCTCACCCAATGTTCCGCCATTTGTTGAGCCAAGCTCATAATTGAGGCGGTCAGGGGCGCACAAATAACCTGGGAAGTCATCACATCGGACACCCGCCTCAGCTTGAGTAAATTCGCTGGCCGCAGCACTCGACGAATGCTCTCAGGCGAGACAATCCCCACCAGCTGATCTTGATCATCCACAATGGGCAGGTGACGAACTCGATAGCGACGGAATAAGAACAGGGCGGCAAAAATATCTTGAAAAGTAGATTGAGTTAGGGTTTTGACAGGATGAGTCATGACCTCGCCAATGGTGAGACTGGTAAAGTCAGCCCCCATGGCAGTGAGTCGAACAATATCGCGCTCTGTAAAAATTCCCGCTAACTCGTTTCCCTGCATAACTAATGCACAGCTGGAGCGAGGTTCCGGCTGTATGAGGAATGGAGAAGGGCTATCTATGTCCACCAGGGAACAGCCGCTTCCTCTGGCGCAACTCATCTGAGCAATCACTTCCTCAAGCGGTGTATCGGGCGCCACGGTTAGCAGATGTCGGTCAATAGCATCTTCTAAGGTAGGAGAGACGATACGTGAGGCATTGAGTTGCATGAAGAATGTTACATAATGATACGAGCAAAAGTTTAATTTATCTTTAATCCAGACATCTATAAAAAATTATTAGAAATGTAACGTTATTTTGCCGCAAACCTCCTATTTGAAAGTCATTTTACTCTACCAGGTTAAGCCCTAACGCGCTTCTCATTCAGTTCAATTCTTTGACTGGCTGGCTCTAGAAATTCGAGGGGGTTTTCCATAAAGCCGATCTAAAACCCGTTTTACCGAGATCCGCTGCCACTTCTGCCCCCGCTTAGTTCTATAACCATTGCTATTTAGCCAGTTGGCGATTTGCTGTAGGGACTTGCCGGATTTGTGATGACGGCGAATCAACTCAATTATCTGCTGCTCTTCCGGGTTCTCGACCAACTCACCGTCAATGGCTTTTTGGCCAAATGCAGGGGAGCCATAGCCAGCATAACCTCCATCGGCGGCTTTGGCTTGTCTACCCCGTTCTAGCCTTTCCCAGGTGGAATGAGCGCTTAACTTCTCGGCTGCCATTTTGATCTCAATCCAGTGATTGATTAAGAGCTTTGTCTACCACCTTATCAAAAACCCTTGTCACCAGTCAGCGTAACTAAACAGTAGCAGCAGTTGCTGTTTCAAGTTTTAAGTTAAATTATTCCTCAAAGGAAGCAATTTCTTAGAATGGCTTTTCCATTCGTTGTCTGAGGATACTCATTTCCCACAGGAGGCGGCGCCATAGAGAACTCAAGTTGTTCGACGTCCCAACTGCTGTAGCTGGGCGGAGCTTCGTTATTCTGTAGAAGTGGGGCGAAGCATGAGGGATGGATCGAAATCCCCAATCCTCAATCCCTAGCCCCGGCATAATATGACGCAGGCACAATTCTTAGAGGAATAGACCAACCCATGATGACAGCTGAAGAGATTATGACCAGGGATGTGGTCACTATTAACGGCTCGGCCACGGTGGCTGACGCCGTCAAGTTAATGAAAGATAAGGGATTGCGTGCTCTGGTTGTCAACCGTCGCAGCGATCGGGACCCGTACGGTATCGTCTCCGAGACTGACATTGTTTATAAGGTTGCGGCCTATGGCAAAGACCCCAAGGAAATTCGGGTTTATCAGATCATGACCAAACCTTGTGTCGTGGTTAACCCCGAATTGGGGGTTGAATATGTGGCGCGGCTATTTGCCAATACTCGCATCCGTAGAGCCCCGGTAATTAAAGGGAATCTCTTGGGTATCATCTCGGTTAGCGACATTCTGCGCAAAAGTGACTTCGTTGAAAAGCCGAAGCGGCTTTTTATTGAAGATAAAATTGAGGTGGCTCGTGAGGAAGCCCGCAAGATTTGTGATCAGCAAGGCTCCACCTCCGCTGCATGCGCAGCAGCTTGGGATGTGGTGGAAGAACTTCAGGCGACGGCCGCCGACCAGCGGCGAAACAAGGAGAATAAGACAACCCTTAACGACTATTGCGACGATCATCCTGACGCCCTGGAGTGCCGCATATACGAAGATTGATAAAGGCCATATCGCCAGGCTAGGGGATTGTATTCAGAGATAGGCCATACCTCAAAATACTCATTACCAACCCTAGCCGATTAGCGGGCGAATCAAGCGGTGATTTAGGCATGTATCCCTCACCCAAAAATATTCAACTGTTCATTGGGTGTTTCTTTAACTTGCCGTTTGCGTTTACCGTTTTTCATCTGTGGGGCGTTGTCAGCCTGACTTCCTTTTCGCAGCCCCACAGCAATCTTGCTATGTTTCTCAATCTGACCCATGACTTGCTTTGCCCGCCGAATCACGGTTGGGGGTAAACCGGCTAACCGTCCTGCTTCAATACCGTAGGAGCGATCGGCTCCTCCGGGTCTGACCTGATGCAGAAAGATAATCTGATCGGGCATTTCCTTTACGGTCACTTGGTAGTTAGCCACATTGGGTAGAATCGACGCCAGCTCATTCAGCTCATGGTAGTGGGTCGCAAAGATAGTACGGGCGCGGATTTCCACAGCTAGATGCTCGGCTACCGCCCAAGCAATGGAAAGACCGTCGAAGGTAGCTGTACCCCGACCGATTTCATCCAGCAGCACCAGCGATTGGGGGGTGGCGTGATTGAGGATATTGGCTGTTTCGCTCATCTCCACCATGAAGGTAGACTGACCCGTGGCTAAATCATCTACAGCTCCCACCCGGGTGAAAATGCGATCGCACACCCCCAGCAACGCCGACTTCGCTGGCGCAAAACTTCCCACCTGGGCCATCAGTTGAATCAACCCCACCTGCCGGAGATAGCAACTTTTGCCACTGGCGTTGGGACCAGTGAGGATGATTAGATCGGGGACTTGAGATTTTGGATTTTGGATTTTGGATTTTGGATGGGTTGTCTTCCCCATCTTCCTCATCTTCCCCATCTCCCCCATCTCCCCCTTCCCCTCTTCCTCACCAGCCCCTAAATGGGTCGAATTTGGCACGAAAAACCCTGTCGGCAACGACTGCTCTACCACTGGGTGACGCCCATCCTCAATTTCAATGGAACGGCCTTTGACGATTTCAGGGCGAGTATACCCTCGGTAGACGGCGACTTC
>JAKSDM010001175.1 GCA_022360135.1 Pseudanabaenales cyanobacterium
GCGGGAATGACGTTTCATGAAAGTCCTAAGCTAACTGGCGAGCGCTATAGATTTCAAGCCGCGAAGGGCATTGACTCAGCGGTTAAAACATCTTGATAATATTGCTGAAGTTGGCGGGTGGCGGCGGCCCATCCCCATCTTTCGGCTTCTAAGCGGGCGTTTCGGCGCAGGGTTTCTCGCTCATTACCAGAATCAAATAGACGCTGGGCGGCGGCGATCGCCCCCTCCTCATCTGTCGGATCAAACATATAGCCATTCACGCCATCGGTCACGATATCCGGGATGCCGCCCGATCGAGCAGCCACCACGGGACAACCGGCCGCCATGGCTTCTAGCAGCACTAACCCCAGAGTTTCGGTGCGAGATGGGAAGATAAAAGCATCGGCTGAGGCATAGGCGGAAGCTAATTCTTCCCCCGCCAAGTAACCCACAAAATGAGTCGGCGTATCCGCAAAATGTTTCTCCAACTCCTCCCGATAGGGACCATCGCCGACCAGAGCCAGACGGGCATTGGGAATGGTTTCCAAGACTGGCTTAATCCGGTCGATCTCCTTTTCGGCGGAGAGACGACCAATATAAACCAGCAATGGCCCATCGGAACACCCCTGGCTAAGGTGCGATCGCATCTCCTGACTGGCTAACGCTGGACGGAATAACTCCGTATCAACCCCCCGTTGCCACACCTCAACCCGCTCAATTCCGTGCTCCGTCAATTCCTGTTGCATTGCGGTTGAGGTGCATAGGTTGAGTTGGGCTTGATTATGCATCCCCTTTAGGATCTCCCACAGCAACCCTTCCAACATGCCAAGGCCATAGTGCTCTAGATATTTGGGCAGATGGGTATGATACGAGGCGACCAGCGGAATATCTAAACTCTTGCTGTAATAAATACCCGCCAATCCCAGCACTGCCGGATTCACCACATGGATCAAGTCGGGCTTAAACGCCTCCAATGCCTCACCAATCGAGGGTCTAGGTAATGCCAGCTTTAATTCTGGATAGAGGGGCAGAGGGAATCCAGAGACGCCATGGATTTTTGCTCCTTTATATTCCTGTAATCCCCCTTCTGGAGAAAATACCAGCACCTGATCGCCAAACCGCTGCAGGTGCTCGACCGTATGTTTTAAGCGAGTAACAATACCATCGACCTTGGGCAAAAAGGTTTCAGTAAAGAGGGCAATACGCATAAACGCAACTAGAAATTAGGGACTAGGGATGGGGAGTGTCGTTTTTTGGGGATGCCGCAGAGGTCTTACAGCTATCCCCTGGCCCACTTCACCTGGGGCAGAATTTGCTGATCATCAACCCGATTCTTGTATTTAATGGCGAAGTTGAGGAGGGAGTCTAGCAGAGAGTCAGACAGATAGTGGGGATTTAAACCCAGATCAATTAGCTGGGTGTTTTTGGCGTTGAAGTAATGCTCTTCCATCTCAATCCGGGGGTTATCCAGATGTGCAATCTCTACATCTAAACCCATTGTTGTCGCCGCTTTCTTAACCATCATGGCCAGGTTGCCCACACCGAACATCTCAGTGAACTGGTTAAACACTCGGAACTGGCCCTTATCAGCCGGGTTGGCGATCGCCAACTCAACACACCGCACCGTATCTCGAATATCTAGGAAGGCGCGAGTTTGCCCCCCCTTACCATAGACTGTTAGGGGATGACCCACGGCGGCTTGAATGCAGAAGCGGTTCAGAGCGGTGCCAAAAACGCCATCGTAATCGAGACGATTGATCAACAGTTCGTCCATCCCGGTTTCTTCGGTTAGCACGCCGTAGACGACCCCTTGGTTCAGGTCAGTCGCCCGAACGCCCCAAATCTTGCAAGCAAAGTGGATGTTGTGGGAATCGTGAACCTTGCTGAGGTGGTAGAAGGAGCCTGGTTGCTTGGGATAGGGCAAGGTGTCCTTACGTCCGTTATGTTCAATGGTGATATAGCCCTCTTCAATATCGATGTTGGGAGTGCCGTATTCACCCATGGTGCCTAGCTTCACTAGGTGACAATCAGGAAAATGATCCCGAATGATGTAGAGCAGGTTGAGGGTGCCCACCACATTATTGGTCTGGGTCATCACCGCATGCTCCCGATCGATCATCGAGAAGGGAGCGGAGCGCTGCTCACCAAAGTGAACGATCGCGGCCGGCTCAAACTTGAGTAAGGTTTTTTCTAAAAAAGGATAATTGTTGATATCGCCAACGAATAGATCAATGGTTTTGCCCGTCAGATCTTTCCAGCGTTGGAGTCGAGTCTGGATAGGCGCGATCGGGGTTAGGGTCTCTACACATAGCTCCATATCCCAGTGTCGCCGTACCAGGCTATCCAAGATTGCTACTTCGTAGCCCCGGTTGGAGAGATAAAGTGCAGTTGCCCAACCGCAATATCCGTCGCCGCCAATAACTAGGACTTTCATTGCTCTCAATTTAAGGTTTTATTGCTGATACTCGCTCAATCTACCAGGTTTGTGGCGCCTGTATACAAAACATCTTTAGAATCCGGCGCCAAACGATACGGTTTTGTCCTGTCACCTTAGCCCCTCATCCGCCATTATGCAATTCAAAGTTCAAAACTTTTGGGCATCATTCCCCCTTCCCCCTATCACTCACCATCCATTACAAAACTCAAAACTTAATCCCCTTCAGTCTGAATAACATAAATTGGGTGACTTGATTGGGGTTGAAATTGTCGTCGCTGACCAGCAGCAGGCTGCAATCGCCATCGGGCAATTTGGGTCCTCGGGTCACCCCCTCCAGATTATCGAGCGGTATATCCAGTGATTCTAGATCCAATAGCAGGCGTTTGCGGATTGGGGCGATGCCCCCAGTGTCGCCCTTGAGACTGGGGTAAGTGGAAATATCCGTGGCCGCGCCCGTCGCCAGTTGAAACAGCTTAATGGAAAATCCCTTTAAGCCAAAGGCGCGCTCTAGACCTAAAAAATGCCCGCCTTGATCTAAAGTCATCAACTCTGTTAATCCATTGAAAATGGCGCCGAAGGGAGCTAGTTCCATCGGATACAGGTACTCGGCAATCAGGGTTGATTGGTCTTCTCCGATCAGATAGTGCAGAAATCGGTTCTTGGGAGGAATGGCTGGATCCTCATCCAGGTCTTGCAAAAGCGCCGATTCGGTTGCTGTGAATAGGCGAAACGGCTCTACCCAGGTGGACGTGGCGCTAGACGTATTAAGGGTCAACGATTCCAAGCCCAAATTTGCTTGCACCCCTTTAGTTTGCTCTGTCGATGGGTCCGGCAGGTAGCGCTCAGGTAACTGCAAATAGCTTTGCAGTTGTCCTGTCTCCAGGGTGTACTCGCCGATGAAGTGGGGTGAACCAGTTTTAGACACCCCTTCGCTGGTGATAAACACAGTCTGTCTGGGGGATAGGGCAATGCCTTCCGGATCGATGGTGTCAGCCAGATAGGGTTCACCGTTTGCCTGCTTCAGGAGGGTCACTTTTTCGACTTCGATATCTCTGATTTTTGGATGGGGTTGGCCAGAGGTATCTAAGTGGGTATCTAAGTGGGTGTCTAAGTTCAATTTGAAGGTATAGAACCGAGCTGGGGCAAGGCGACTATGATCGTCGGAAAGGGCGTAGAGGCGATCGCGGTTGACATCGTAGGCGATCGCCGATATTCCTCCGACTGGAGCGCCTTCAAAATCAAGTTTAGGCAGCTGGTATTCCCCTAAAAAATCTACCGAGAGATTCAAAAACAACCGATCCTCAGCGCTAACCCGAGGAATATCACACCCGGTCAACAGAGGCGATATCACTAAGAGAATAACCAGTAGCGGATAAAAACAGCGACGCAACAGGGGCATGATTTCCTACCCAGTCACAATAAACCAGTCACAA
>JAKSDM010000962.1 GCA_022360135.1 Pseudanabaenales cyanobacterium
CCTATGAAAGACTTTCAGATTCAAGCCCCTTTTGAACCGACCGGCGATCAACCCCAGGCAATTGATGAACTGGTCAAATCCTTGCAGGCAGGCCATCGGTATCAAACTCTGTGGGGAGCGACGGGAACGGGAAAAACTCACACAGTGGCTCGGGTAATCGAGCAAGTGGGCAAGCCGACCTTGATGCTGGCCCACAACAAAACCCTCGCAGCCCAACTCTGTAACGAGCTGCGGGAGTTTTTTCCAGACAACGCGGTAGAGTACTTCATCAGCTATTACGATTATTATCAGCCGGAAGCCTATGTTCCGGTCACCGATACTTACATCGCTAAAACTGCGTCTATCAATGACGAAATTGACATGCTGCGGCATTCGGCGACCCGGTCATTGTTCGAGCGACGGGATGTGATCGTGGTGGCTTCCATCAGTTGTATCTATGGCTTAGGCATTCCTTCAGAGTACCTGAATGCGTCAATTCCATTACGGGTGGGAATGGAGGTGAATCAGCGTCAGGTTCTTCGGGATCTCGCCTCGATTCAGTACAATCGCAATGACCTCGATTTGGGGCGGGGACGGTTTCGGTTGAAGGGGGATGTGCTGGAGATTGGCCCCGCCTACGAAGACCGGATTATTCGAGTGGAATTCTTTGGAGATGAGATCGATGCTATTCGCTACATTGACCCGATCACTGGGGCCACCCTGCAGAGCATGGAAGCGCTGAATATCTACCCGGCGCGTCACTTCGTCACCCCTGATGATCACCTTCAGGCGGCCTGTCAAGCGATTGCAGATGAGCTGCGCGATCGCCTGGAAAACCTTGAAGCACAAGGCAAGCTGTTGGAAGCACAGCGATTGGAGCAGCGCACCCGCTACGACCTGGAGATGCTGCGGGAAGTTGGTTACTGCAACGGGGTGGAAAACTATGCTCGCCATCTGGCGGGTCGCCCAGCAGGTTCACCGCCGGAATGTCTGATTGACTACTTTCCCCAGGATTGGCTGTTAGTGATTGATGAGTCTCACGTCTCCATCCCTCAAATTCGAGGGATGTACAACGGTGA
>JAKSDM010001182.1 GCA_022360135.1 Pseudanabaenales cyanobacterium
AATGAATAAACCTTGGTTCGTTTTGTCTTTTGCCGAGACGAAAGAGCATTCTCCACTTCCAATTGCTCTAGCGCGGTCTTGTACGCCTGACTTGTAGAACTCGGCACAAATTTAGACTTAGACACTTCCGAATCATCTAAGGACCAGAGGTTAAGCAAAATCCGGGTTTCTGCGTATAGTGGTGTAATCTTTTGACCCATAATGCCACCTTTGAGGATATGTTTACGCGTATAAAATACGCTTCTATTGCGGGTTGGAGGCTACTGAGCAGTCTGAAACATTTGTACTCAGGCAAAATCAAACGATTTTACTCTTAGCAGTCATCCAAACCTTATGAAGCTCTGGCAAACTCTCCGTAACTCTCCGTAATTTCATCGTCTTCATAGAGTGCCCATAGGCTTTCTGAAGTTATACCCATTCTCCAAAATGGAGCTAGAAATAATGCCCATGTAGAGAGGCGACGTATTGCATCTAGTGCAAGATCCATAGTCCTTCTAAGGTGAATTGGTATTGCATGCATATTAAGACTAACTTTAACCAATTTTGCTTAATTTATGAAGCGTTTTTGAATCAGAATGTGAATTTTCTGAAGCTAAATCTGATCAAGTTGCCAGTCAATCAACTAGCCCAGTTGCCAACTGTAGGGTGGGCATTACCCCGTACAACCAATTTTTACCCCTGACCACAAAACTCACGGATGCCCACCAGTTTTAACGCTAGAGGAGAAAATTCTATGAAACTGCTCGATGTTGTCGCCCTTTTAGATGACCTGCCAGAACTTAAGCTATATCGAGGGCAGGTCGGAACAATTGTAGAAGAGTACGAGCCGGGAAACTTCGAGGTGGAATTTAGTGACACCATGGGGCGCGCCTACGCAATCGAAACCCTGCAAGAAAATCAATTGATGCTTTTGCATCATGAACCCCTACAGGATAAAGAACTGGCCTCAGTTTGATCTGCTCTTGGGGCAAAATTAAGGCGTCATTTCGCTTACAGATAGCGGGCGCGATCGCTCCATTTGAATGCCTACTTGTCAAGAAAAACAGCGCGATCGCCCGCTAACCCCCACCCTTCAACCGCTGATCTCAAAACTTCGACCTTTTTGCTTGAACTAGAGAGTCAACCATGTTCTATCGTCTATTCCAGCGTCCGGTTGCTCATTTGGCTTCTGCCTTGTCTCTGTTGACACTCCCGATATTGCTGATGGCCACCTTTGCGGATAAAGGGTTAGCCCAGACAACATTACGGATTATGGCCGCCAATACCAGTAGCGGTAATCGCCAATCTTACGATCCAGGGGAGGGAACCCGGATTTTTCAGGGGTTAGATCCTGACATTGTGCTAATCCAAGAATTCAATATCGGCGACAACTCTGACAGCGCCATTCGGAATTGGATCGATACCACCTTTGGCGATGAGTTTGTTTACTATCGAGAATCCGACGCCCAGATTCCTAACGGCGTCATCAGTCGTTATCCCATCCTGGATGCTGGGGAATGGGATGATCCTGAAGTCAGTAATCGTGACTTTGCCTGGGCGCAGATCGATATTCCTGGCGATAATGATTTGTGGGCGATTAGCGTTCACCTGCTGACTCGAAATTCTACTGTGCGGAACGCTGAGGCGATCGCACTGCTTGAGTTTATTCAAGCACAGGTGCCTGAGGAGGATTATTTGGTGATTGGTGGGGATTTTAATACCCGCAGTGCCCGGGAAGACGCCTTGCGCACTCTGGCCGCCGTCGTTAACACCAGCCCCCCCTATCCAGTGGATCAAGATGGCGACGGTGATACCAACGCCAGCCGTCGCCGCCCCTATGATTGGGTGTTTGAGGACGCCGATTTGAATCAATACAAAATCCCTGTACAAATCGGCGCTAACACCTTTCCTGATGGCCTGGTGTTTGATAGCCGCACCTATCATCCCCTCTATGAGGTGGCTCCCGTCCGGAGAAATGACAGTGGGGCGGTTAATATGCAACACATGGCCGTAATTAAGGATTTCTCCATTCCGGATGGCGACGACATAGCGGTTACTCACCTATCCAGCTGTCAGAGTGTCACCGGCTCTGTCGGCCAAGGCCAATGGCGCCACTACTCTATTGATGTCCCGACTGGCGCCGCTCAATTAGACGTGCAATTGGAGGCCAATGGCGCTGATGGAGACGTTGACCTTTATATCCAAAAAGCAACCCAGCCCACCCTGACTCGTTACGATTTTCGCCCCTGGCTGAATGGCAGTGATGAGACCGCGAGCGTTAACAGTCGATCGCGGCCTGGTTTGAGTGGTGGACGCTGGTATATTGGCGCCCACGGCCACACCGAAGGGGATTATAAATTGACCGCTGCGATCGATAATTGCAGCAATTGATCCGGTTAGGGAGCTGCAGCTAAATCACAATCTAGGGTCGGTTTGCTGAAGATCGCAACACCAGCGCTGCGATTCGAGATTTGCAGCAGGAGTTATAGCAGCTCGGCATTTCGGCAGATCTAACCAAACCCTTTAGCCCGGTGAGAGACACGCCATACTCTCAACTCTCCGGCCATTCCCCCCGCCGCCAACTGCTCTCCTGCAGGGCTCCACGCCAGGCGTGAAACACCCTGGCTAAAGCCCTGCAACGTTTGAAACAAATGTTTCCCCCGCCGCCATAGCCCAATTTGCCCATCCTGGCTGGCCGACGCTAAGAGCAGCGAATTGGGTTGAAAAGCGATCGCCTCAACCACACCGCGATGATGTTGCAATACCTGCGACTTCCAACTACCGCCCTGGCGCTCTTCGCGCGCCCACACCGTAACGCCTTCAGCACAAGCCGCCGCTAACAAGGGTGAGTCAGAGGACGACAGCGGCGGCGACCAGCTAAGCTGTCGCACCTTACCAGGAAATCCTTGCATTAACCAGGGCGGTGGACTGCCCCATTCAACCACCGTTACCGTCCGATCCAAATTCCCCGAACCCAGATAACGCCC
>JAKSDM010000139.1 GCA_022360135.1 Pseudanabaenales cyanobacterium
GTATCCCTGGATTGGGCTGTTCGGCATTACGGTGATGGATATGATCACATTCGCGATCGCCATCATCATCTTGCTGCGGCTGTCAATTCCATCAGTTAAGCAGACATCTGATAGCAACAAACCCACGTCAGAAGAAAACAGAGAAAAGACCCTTTGGCGGGAAATCACCTTTGGGTTTCGCTACATTGGGGCTCACCCAATCTTGCGGGTGATGGTGATCCTTATCTCTATGTTCGCCTTTCTCAATGAAATGGGTGAAACGCTCTATCAACTGCTGATTCTGGCCCGTACCGACGGCGACGCCCAAATTTTAGGCGTGGTGGCGGCCTCCTCAGGGGTTGGTGGGATCGTAGGTGGAGCCATATTAGCTGTGAGTGGGGGGTTTCGCAATCGCATCGTGGGAATGCTGGCGGGAATGCTCGGCGCAGGGGTGAGCAAGTTGGTTTTCGGTTTAGGACAACACTCTATCGTGTGGATTGGCGCTCGTCTGGCGGCATCGACCAGTGTCCCGATTATTTTTAGTTCATATATGGCTGTATGGTACGCCAAAGTCCCTGCCACATTGCAAGGAAGAGTGTTTGCCGCCGACCATTTGATTGGTCTTGTCATTGGCGCTTCGGCCAGTCTGATTGCAGGTCCTCTCGCGGATCATGTCTTTGACCCCATGATGATGACTGAGAACAGACTGACAGCGTTTCTCCGCAACATAGTAGGTACAGACTCTGGCGCTGGAATAACCGGTCTCTACACCCTGTGTTCGCTAGCCATACTGCTCATTAGCATGGTTAGTTTCTTTATCCCCAAACTCAGTTCAATCAAGGCGAATGGCCTCAACTGCTAAGAGCAATTGCTTTCTTTAAATTGAACCCTATTCAATCAGCTTTTTTGAATAAGCAGAACGAACAATAGACTCCTGCATTTACTTAATTTCCTCTGACTACCCACATGACGACTCAAACCGTCTCAACCGACTGCCAGTTTTGCTCCGTCATCTCTAAAACCAATGGTGAAGACCCCATCGGCTCCGCAACCCCTTTTGACAAGCAGGAGTTTCTCGTCCCAGAAGACCAGCTGGCTCAGTTAACCACTGCTCTGCTTCAGCAACCAGAAGACCTGAATCAATTTGAGTCGTACCAACTGCCAACCCACCCCATCCGCTTAAAAAAACCACTAACTATGACAATTGTCTAAACTAAAATGATTAATTCTCATAAAACAAAGGCGCACTGCTAAGCTAATAGGAATCAATCCTATTTTTAGTCAATCAGATTTTGAGCTGGTATGGCGATCGCGCTGACCGACACCGACCTATATA
>JAKSDM010000787.1 GCA_022360135.1 Pseudanabaenales cyanobacterium
ATCCAACCGCCTAATTCAGCTCCAATGGCGTCGAGCAATTGGCCAACATATTGATACCGTTGGGTTGACATTATCTCAAAGTCGAGCAACAATCGGCTCTGATGGCGGAGCAGATCGACTTTTCCGTTCATCATTTTGAGCTGGGGTAGCTTTTCTTGAGCGTAGCGAGCCAAAATCAACCCCTCCAGTAAATCGTATAGGGCGGTAATGATGCGGTCTCCGAGTAAGAATTTGTGCTTCCGTGGGAGCCGATTGACGATGGGCACATACCAGCGAATCAAGTCGTAGGTCTTGGCGATGATGGGTAGATCGTTCATGGTAAAGGTTTTTAGAAGTTAGACGATAGGAGACAGAATAGCTAACTTCCGAGCGCCAAAAAAATTTTGATCGCGCTTCGCGCGAAAGAAAAAAGAACAAAGAATAAAGGGTAAAGGCAAAAGGGTAAAGGGTAAAGAAATATTAAGAAGTCCTCGCCGAACGGCAAACAACCCGCAGGCCAACGACGTTGAACCTGAAGTCCGGATTGCCCCAGTTGCGGATCGCTGAGCGGCAGTAGCCCGGACCGTTCTTCCAAGAACCGCCGCGCAGCAGGCGATATTTCTTATCTCCACCCGTTATCCAATCACTTCCATCCGTAGGGGCTACCCGATAGGTCTTATGCCAATGATCAGCACACCACTCCCAGACATTGCCATGCATATCATATAGACCAAAGGCATTGGCCGCCTTAAACTCCCCTACCTCTGTTGTTTTCTTGCGATAGACTCCCTTAGGACCCTTGCCATAGGTATAATCGCCATTGTAATTCGCCAGTTCAGTTGTGATAGTTGGCCCAAATTGAAATGGAGTTGTTGTCCCAGCTCGACAAGCATATTCCCATTCCGCTTCGCTGGGTAAGCAGTACAACCGTCCCGTCTGCTTTGACAACCTGGCGCAAAACTCTACTGCATCGTACCAGGAAACTTGCTCCACGGGACGATTTAATCCTTTGAACATAGAAGGGTGGGATTTAAGTTCTACATTGATTTTTGGCAGAGTTGCAACAGCTCGCCATTGTGCTTGGGTAACGGGATATTTACCCATGAAGAAAGGCTGGATAGTGACTAGATGTTGAGGTTGCTCCGATTTGCTTTCCTGGGAACCCATTTGGAAGGAACCGCCAGGGATGGCGACCATCTCCAAACTGACATCAGCGCCCAAGTCTTCGGTAAAATAGCCGGTTTGATGATGCTCCCGCTGAATCTCCTGACCTTGGGGATTGACAACTACCAGATCAAATTCAAACCGGGGTAGCGATCGCTCTATGCCACAACGCTCTATGCCACAGTCAATAAATCTCTGCGCCAGTGCTGCAAAAATCGCCCCATCATCTCCGGCAGCATCCGACCACCACCGATGAGGCAGACAATCCCGGAGAGGACTTCCCCCTAGACTTTCCCAAACCGTGGTTTGCAACCCCAAGCCAAAGCGGCCCTGGGAGTACTGCATCCAAAGCTGGTCGAGCCGGTGCAGGCAAGTGCAGGGCAAAGATGGGACGGCGCCAACATCAAGGCGCTCTATCCCTCCCGGGTTGACTGCCCGGCACATCACTGAGACTGTGTCCTGATCCGCCTTCTGCCAATCCCCAGCGATAAGGTCAATCAAGAGTTTAGTGTACTGTGCAGGCAGTTGAGCCTTAGCCACCCGCAAGCCTTTCCCATTCAGGCCATCCCCCTCCATCGTCCAACAATCTAGCTGCAAATATTCTTGAGGCGGATGATTGTGAACTTCAGCGGTCGTCGGCAGTCGGTAATAAATCCCCTGGTCATCCTCCTCCCTAACCTGTGATTGAGCCCTTGAACTGAGCCAGGCGCAGAACCCCAGGGCATGCTCAAAACTAATGCCATTGATGGGATTTCTGGCCTTTCCAGGCTGAAACCGATGGGGAATTGCATCCGGATGGGCTCTCAACTGTTCGTCAAGAAACAATTGATATTCCACCTCAGTGATATAGCTCAGATCAATTTCCACCTGCTCATCAATTCGCAACATTTGGCTGAGTCGCCGCGCCAACTTTACTTCCACCGCTAATTTGGCAATTTCTGGATCAGCGGACTCCAAGCCTGTTTCTAGCCGATCTTTGAGCTGCTCCCATACCTCAGTTTCAACGCTTAACCCTTCTTCAGCGCAATCATAGGCGAGTCTTAAGGAAACAACGGTCGGGTTTTGCAGGGCGGCGCGAATCAGATTGGTGGCGTCACTCTTGGCGGCATACAGACGAATGGTTTCATCCCACCAAGCATCACTGATGTGCTGGGTCAGAAGCGGTTCCTGGTTGGTTTCTTTCACCTGAACCGCCGCCAAATACTCTTGAAAGCTCTTGTGGGCAAATTCATAAACGCCCTTTTCCCGTTCAACCAGCAGGCCGCTCAGCTGCTCGATTTGCTGCAGGAATTCTGCGGGTTGGGTGGTATTCCTGGTCACGGTTGCCAGCTTGTCTTGAATGATTGCGCTCCCTAGCTCAAGGGTGAATTCACGGGTCTGCTGTTGCATTAACCCGAGCGCCAGCACCTGCAGCAAAGATAATTTCTGGGTCACGTTCAATGGGTCAGAAATTCCCTTGGCGTCTTGCCTTCGACCCAGTAGCACATCACAAATTTCAGCATAGAGTTCAACCCGTTGCCCGGGTAACGCACCACGATAGCAATGAACCGTGGCGATCATCGTTAACAATAACGGGTTGAGCGCCATGGCGGCTAAGGGGGAACTATTTCTGATCCGCTCAATCAAGTCATTGGCCTGGTCGCTCGCTATCTGGCGGATGCCTGGATCGTCTTTACCCAGTCGACTCATAATTTCCCGTTGCAGATACCAATTCTGGATAAAGGTTTGCATCTGCGTCAGATTAAAGGGCCGGACCTCCAACACAGTCCCAACGGCTGACACCGGAGCGCTACGATAGCCGAAAGGCCGCGAAGTTAATAGAAAACGGGCTTTGGGATAGGCTTGAATTTGCTGATTAACCCAACGGCTGACAACCTGGCGCTGGGTTTCATCCGCCACCTCATCGAGTCCATCCAGCATGACTAAACAGGGCTGGTGGCGTAACTGATCTTCAAACCATCGCGGAGGTGGGTTGAGCTTGCGGATAGCGTCTTGCTGTTCAATCAAATCGGGTAGATTGAGCTGGGATTGAGCGATCTTTTCCCTGACATCCCGCAGGTAGAGCAAAATCGGCATCAGCTTTGGGGCTCGGCGATGCTTCCGCCGCTGAGCATTTTGGGCATAGGTGAGGGTTAAATGTTCTAGCAGTGTGCTTTTTCCTGACCCTGGCGCGCCAATAATGGCAATGCTGCAATAGGCGGGTTGAGTCAAGCTAGCCGCTAAAAAGTCCCAAATGCTTAAACCTTGAGCGCTACCTCCCCCACGAATGATCTCAGCGGAAATTCGCGCTGCACTCTCTGGCGACACCCTCAACGGCACGAACACCTTCTCCAAATCCAGGGTGAACGGGCCTTTGGTTTTCAGCCCCTGAGTCCGGTAGTCTCGACAAGCATAAATCAAGCTTTGGTAATATTTGCCTTGAAATGGGGACGTAAACTTCCACCAGAGCCGAATGACCGCCTCTTTACTGACGTCATAGATCAAATCAGCCAGAGGTTCGGCATCATCAATCACCCTCTTTTCAATTCTCTCTAAGACCTTTTTGACAAATTTTTTGCCAATGGTCCCAAGCGCTACTATCAATGTGACTAAAGACGAGAGGGTTGCCTCTGTCCACTGATGGCTCAAAAAAAAATGAACACTGATACCTGCGCCAGAACCAGGCAATCCCCAATTGATCAATGTTCCGACAAACTGTTTAGCCTTCTGCATTGGCGGCCCCGAGGTTGACACTGATCGGTATGTTCATTTTTGCAAAAAAGGCGACATTGCAGCAGGGAGGACGAAACATCGGGTTCGAAGCTTGACGATTGGAGTTCAGAACACGAAAGGTCGAGTTCAAAGCGCGACAATTGGAGTTCAGAGCGCGAAAGGTCGAGTTCAATGCTTGACGGTTGGAGTTCAGAGGTCAACATTCCCGGTTCAAGACCCGAAAGTTTGAGTTCAATAGGCGAGCGGGTTAGGAAGCCTGAGCTTAGGTTGAGCGCGTGTGACTAAATCATCGGGGGCAAGGCGACTTCTCGTAAGATGGGGAAGGTTATTTAACCGCCATTTATCCAATGCCCAAATAGTTTAACACGGCTGGTCCTTGTCAAGCGGACATTCATTACATGCTCGCTCCCCTGGCTCGGTTTCTCTGGCGCTGATTGGGGTGCGAGATGTGCGGGACTATAAGGTGGCGTCTGGGGGCAGTCGCCGGCTGAACACGTCTAGTCCCTTCAATGTCAAGCTTAAATCGCTGACACTGAGGAACTTTACCCTGGCGGAAGTGGAGTGCTTGTATAAGCGACATACCGTTGATTGA
>JAKSDM010000214.1 GCA_022360135.1 Pseudanabaenales cyanobacterium
AGCGTGTATCCATAAACAAAACCAAGCGCTTTCTCCAGAGAGCGACGGTGCTTATCGTCATAGGGGGAGTTCTAGTCATTTCTGGATCAGCCTTTGGGTTCATGCCTAAATGGATAGCTGATTTCGGCGCCAGTCTCCCTGTCAATAGCAATCTAGTTCAAAATCTTGCAAAAGATACCTTAATCAAGTCATTGCAGATAGTTGGAGGATTTGCATTGGTAATCACTGCTTATCTTAGCTGGCGAGATTGGCAAAACTCAGGCGATAAACACATCACTGGACGATTTAACAAAGCAGTGGAGAAATTAAGCAGTAAAAAGTTAGAGGTTCAACTCGGAGGAATTCATTCTCTAGGGCGCATTGCCCAAGAATCTCCAACAGATTACGGCACCATCGTGAAGGTGCTAACTGCATTTATCCGGGCTAAAGCTTTTTTCCCTTCTAATTCCAGAGATTACCTCATAAAGCAATTCTCCTGGACTGACGATACGTCCAAGACGCAAGTCTATAAACCTCAGGGCGTAACTAGGAACGTGCAAACAGCATTGACTGTGATCGGGCGACGGAGTGAAGATCCACACAATTTGAAGCTTGATCTCAGCAATACAAATCTATGTCAAGCCAATCTTAGAAAAGCAAATTTGAAGCAGGCAAATCTCTATAGTGCGGTATTGAGTCAAGCAGATTTTAGGAAGGCTGATCTGAGAGAGGCTAGCTTCTTGTTGGCTATTTTAAGTGGAGGGCCTAAAAATAGAGCGAGAACCGTTAATTTTGGCGCACAAATGACCCGGTTTGATCAGGCTAATCTGAGTCAAGCTAATCTGATGGGCGCTTTTATGAGTTATCGAGTTAGCTTTAAGGGCGTCGATTTGAGCATGGCAAACTTAACGGATGCTCAAGTTGAGGGGGTTTTCTTTCATAACGCTAATCTTCAGAAAGCAGATTTTTCTAGAGCAAATCTGAAAGAAGCTATTTTTAGGATGGCGAATTTAAGTGACGCTGTCTTGGATAACGCCAACTTGAGGGGGACAGATTTCAGAGGCGCCAAAAACTTGACTATTGAGCAAGTTAAGTCTGCTCAATATTGGGGACAGGCAAGCTATGACGACGCTTTCAAGCAAAAATTAGAGCTGACTTAATAGTACAAAACGGTTGACAGCATCTCTTCTCGGAGTATTCTTTTTTTCTTAGTGTAAAAAATCCGGTGATTACAAATGAAGAACGCTAAATATAGTTTACGTAATTGAGTTTCAACGCTGGATAGTGCGTCTAGTTTCCAAAATCCCCGGATTTTTTACACGTCCCTTTTTTTGCAATTTTTTTGCAAACTTTAGTCGGCCTAAGGTTTGCAGTTTCCACCTGGGTTGGGATGTCAGCAAGCGATCCCTTTCTCAACCAATATTAAGTTTTTATTCAGTACTGACTTATCCGAGCGCCTTTAACTGTTAATCGTGCCCTCAAAAGGGTCAACCTGCTCATAAGATTCTGGAGAAAAATCGTGAAAGTCAGATATCTAGCCGCGTTTGCTATCTCCTCGGCGCTTGCCCTAGGAGCTGCTGCAATTCCCACATCTTTTAGCTCCGTTAGTGCTAATCCCGGCGCTGCAACTGTTAACCCCTGTGCGGGCGCCAATCCCTGTGCAGCGGCTAATCCTTGTGCTGCAACTGCTAACCCCTGTGCAGCGACTAATCCCTGTGCAGGGGCCAATCCCTGTGCAGCGACTAATCCCTGTGCAGGGGCCAATCCCTGTGCAGCGACTAATCCCTGTGCGGGCGCCAATCCCTGTGCAGCGGCTAATCCTTGTGCTGCAACTGTTAACCCTTGTGCAGCGGCTAATCCCTGTGCGGGCGCCAATCCCTGTGCGGGTGTGACTCAAACACTAGCGCCTAGCATCTTTGCCGAAGATAGCATCGCCATTCGAGGGACGGACCCGGTTGCCTATTTCACCCAAGGCCGACCCGTTGAGGGAAGCACTGAGTTTGCTTACGAATGGAATGGGGCAACGTGGTTGTTTTCTAGCGCTCTGAACCGGGCTCGCTTTATCAGCGATCCGGAAGCCTATGCTCCCCAATATGGCGGATATTGTGCGTTTGCGGCCTCTGAAGGAAATTTGGCGTCGACGGTCCCTGAGGCTTGGACGATTGTCGATGGCAAGCTCTATTTGAATTACAGCCTAGAAGTTCAGCAATTGTGGCTTAGGGATGTTCCTGGCAACATTGCCAAAGCAAATGCCAACTGGCCGGGTATTCTAGCCCAGGCGTCTCGGTAGAAAGAAATTAGGTTGATTAAAATGTACTAGCTAGTCTTAGGGAAGTCAGGAGTCAGAATACAGAATGGCTCCTGACTCCTATATTTTGTCGCCAAGTGCTTCCCGAGTTCTCAATGGCTTCCAAGCCCAGCTCAAGTTGAACATCATACCAGTTCCCTACAATAAACAAATCCACACAGAAGCTGGCAAAGGCGCGTTCAATTAGGGGGGCGGCTTCAACCGCTTGCAGTTCAATTAAATAGGAAATCAGTAGTCCATTGAGTGTCGGGTCATTCTGCTCAAAATTTTCTAGGGGTTGAGTGATTGCCTCAACACACCTCTCCTGCTCTTGAGGATAATACCTGCTTATCGTTACCAGGCATTGAGCGGCATCCGCCCGCGCCCAGAGGTTGTGGGATGCATTCGCCAAAAATTGGATCAAAACAGGAATGGAAGCAGGCCCAATTAGCCTGAGCACCTCGGGCGCCTCACTGCTGAGCCAATCGTTATCTCGATTATCCAGCAGGTTTACGAGGGGTGCGATCGCAGCTTTTGCCCGCAGTTGACCTAAAGCGCGCCAGGCATGAACGGGCGCCCAGATTTCCAGGCTGTCAGGATCGCAGTGATGGAGTCCGTCATCCGTCGCCATGGCAATCAACTCAGGAATGTGGTCGGCAGTTAACTCTAGCTCCTGTGGATAGTCAGGCCAAGTTTTGAAGTTACGGCAATCACCGTAGCTCAGCAGCAGATCAACCGGAAATTGATAGTCGGTAGTGCTCATCCCATTTCCTAAGAGACAACTTCCGAAGTCGCTCCCCACTTACCGCCAAATACAAATTCACTTAGGGGTTGGCGCTGACGAGGTTTCAGATCTCGCTGTTTGAGATTATCCGCCAAGTCATTAGGATCGGCGATGTACCCAATCGCCAGCCCAGTCATCACCTCAAAGCCATCGGGAACCTGATACAGTTGGCGAGCTTTATCGGGCAAAACGCCAGCCATTTGGTGAACCATTAGCCCTCTTGCAGTGGCTTCCAACGTCAAGCTGCAGGCGGCGGCGCCCAAATCATAAATTGCAACTCGGTTGGGTTTGCCGTTGTGGGTAAAGTCGAGTTTGGCGATTCCTAAGGCAATGACAGGGGCAGCTTTGGCCCAGACTTGGTTTGGCTCCGCCAGACAAGAGAGCATCTTTTCAAAGTCTAAGGCGTTTGCTTGGGTGGCGATGATGAAGCGCCAGGGCTGTTCGTTGAAGGAGGAGGCGGACCAACGGGCTGCTTCAAACAGCGATCGCAAATCAGCTTCTGCCACTGGGCGATTCTGAAAACCGTAGGGACTCCAACGCTTAGCCAACAACTCGTGGATAGGATAATCGGGGGAAGCTTCCTTCGACATAAGACAACCCAAAATTGGTTATAGCTATATGTTATAGCTACAATGCGCCATTGTAAGTGAATGGGTTCCGCTGCTTACTTCATTGGAGATGATTTGCAGGGAAGGGCTGGCAAAATACTCAACGTTCTACAATGCCGACTAAAATTTGGATTAATACCTCCAGGTCATCAGGCACTCGGTAAAGCGCAATATCCTGATTGATTTGCTGTTGCTTACTATCCAGTTTGCCGAACCGCCAAGCGTCGCCGATCGTCACTGCCCCATAAAGTACATCTTGATCTTCAGCCTGGGCGAGTGCAATCATCTCAACGGCGAGCTGAGTAAACCCTCGGGTGAGATCATCTTTCTTAGCCTCAACCACCAACAGACTACTCTTTAAGCGCAACAGATAATCAAGATTGCCTTTTAACCAGTTATTGACTGTTAAGGGATACTCAATCCGAACCTGACACTGACAATAGTGAGCAACTTCCAATAGAACAGGGGCGACTAGTGTTTCGCGCCTAGCGGTCTCACTGCTCAGGTTCACTAGCAACAAGGATTCCTCAATTCTCTGTTGAAAGTCTGACAGGCGCTCTAGCGGCCGGTTTTTATTTGGCAGTGAGAGGCGTGATTTACTGAGTGAGTAGCCAAGCTCAGCCAGGATTTCATCTGACTCATAGGGCATCTCAAAGTAGGAGTGAAAGGTATAGGATTGATCCTTTTGGAGGATTGGAATTTTGGGCACGAGTTACCACCTTTCTAAGAGAGCAGGATGCGCTAATGTCAGCGTAACTTAACTGAGGGAGACAACTCAGCTGCACAGGAATTATCGGATTCCCACTTGGATTGAACAGCTCTCGGCCAGACAGGGTGAAGGGTATGGGGTGTGGGATATGGGATATGGGGCGGAGTCAATGCAAATTAAAACGCTATATACAATCCATAGGTTCTTTGTTAATCTATGAAAGACCGATCGGTCTTTCATATGTCCAAAGCTCAATCAACCCGGGAAAAAATTCTCCAGCAGTCAGCCGCCCTATTTAACCAGCAGGGCTATGCGGGTTCGTCTATGTCGGACATTATGCGTGCTACTGGCCTGCAGAAAGGGGGGATTTATAACCATTTCAAGAGTAAGGATGAGTTAGCCTTGGCAGCATTTGACTTCATCTTTGAGCAAATCAGTCAGCGTTATAGCGCTGCCTTAAAGGGCAAGCGTCACGCCCTAGACCGTCTGCGGGCAATGATTGAAGTCTTTCGCATCCATATCGATGTGGATGATTTCCTGCTAAAAGGGGGATGTCCAGTGCTCAATACGGCGATCGAAAGTGACGATACCCATCCGGCATTGCGGCAGAAGGCTCAAGCGGCCATGAATAATTGGCGCAATCTGATCCATCGATTTATCAACAAAGGGATTGAACGCCAGGAGATTCGAGCGGATATAGATGCAGACACAGTGGCGACGGTGATGATTTCTTCTCTGGAGGGAGCAGTGATGATGAGTAAGCTTTATGACGATCCGATTCATCTTACGCGAGTGATTGATCATCTGGATCGATATCTGCAAACCCTTGTGATTCAAAGTTAGGTTTGGGGACTAGGGATTGGGGAAACTTCCCTTTGACGCATAGACGCATATAAGTTTATAACCAGTAACCTTTGGCGCAGAGAGACAGGGCATTTTTTGTTTCTCGCCGCGATCAAGCAAACCGACCTCAAACGGCAATAAATGCATTGTTACTACAAGGCTATTACGTCGATCAAAAAAGACCGATCGGTCTCTTGCGGTCAATCTTGTTGTATCTCCTAATTGTCCTATGAATTTCAAAACGGCTTCTCACGCCTCCGATCCTCGCTTAATCACCATCGGTGTTAGTCATTACTGTGAGAAAGCGCGATGGGGGCTGGACTGGCTGCAGATTCCCTATGTGGAAGAAAGCTATGCTCCCCCCTTTCACCGCTTCATAACCGCTAGGTATGGGGGGAGCAGTGTTCCAGCGTTAGTAACAACAACCGATGCATTTACAGATTCGACGGATATTCTGCATTTTGCCGATGCGATCGCGCCTAACAATCGCCGTCTGTACCCCCATGAGCCACAACTACGCTGTCATGTGAATGATCTGGAGGCATGGTTTGACATCCAACTCGGGATTTCGACCCGGTGCTGGTTATACGCTCAGGTGATTGATCACCGTCAGATGATGAAGCAGTTGTGGCTCCCACCGAATAGCGGGTTGGGAAAACTGGCGTTTGAGCTAACCTACCCCTATATGCGGCAGAAAGTTCGAAAAGTCTACACTGTAACGCCTGAGGGAGCGGCGAGATCGTTACAGAAAATTCGGCGGATTTTTGACCAGGTTGGAGATTGGCTGGCCCCAGGTCAAGATTATTTGGTGGGCGATCGCTTCACAGCTGCCGATCTGACCTTCGCCGCTCTTGCCGCACCGGTTTTATTTCCCCCAGAGTATGGGTTTAAACTCCCCCCGTTGGATCAACTGCCGAAAGAAATAACGTCCATCATCCAATCGCTGCGGGAAACGTCAGCAGGCGCCTATGGGCTCCGTCTCTATCAAGACCATCGATGCGGCTCAAAAGAGAGAATCCATCTGAGCCAGCATCCATTGAGTTTAGGCAGGCAGTTGATTAACAGGGTCTAAGAATTCGCTAAAGCACATGGCTGTCTTAGGGGGGAGACTATTGAGTGAGCGATCGCTAAAATCACCCCCAGGGGTAATGTCTTCCGGACAAGTCGCCGTCTAATGTAGACTTGGCATGAACATTGGCTGAGAGGTTCAGTTTATATCAAAATGCCTATTCGACAGCGGAGGCAATCAGGATGGTCAACACAGGTAATGGTAAAGTCAACCCTCGCGAACTGCGTCGAATGCTCGTCGATCCTAGAGTGGATGCTGCTGAACTGCAGCGATTACTTGTAATTGATGAGAGATCTCGCCACTGCTTCGATCCAATAATTCGCGCCAACCCAGATACCGTCGACACAACTACGATGGCGAATGAGGGAGAAATTGGTGGAATCAACCGTCTAGCAAGGATACGGCGGCGCCTTCAATATAGACTCAAAGTTAATAATCCTTTATTTAGCGGTCAGAAGATTGTTTCTGAAGGGGACTCTTGGTTTCAGTTTCCTTTGTTGTTGGCGGATGTTATAGACCAGTTGTTTAATCCATTTGATTGGTTCGATGGCTACGCAGTCTTCAGTTTAGGCGAAGCTGGCGATTTACTGCAAAATATTATCAATGAAGATGAGATAACCCAGGCGATTGAAGCCGAGAAGCCCGAGGTATTTCTCATCAGTGGAGGGGGGAATGATCTGGTTGCTGATGGTAATCTTGCAAATTTTCTGAATCAATTTGAGCCTGGCCTGAAGGCTGCAGATTATCCTAAGGAAGAGTTTGATCAATTCTTGGAAGAGATCATTCAGCTCTACCGAGGTTTATTCCTACACCTTTTATCTCGCTTTCCCCGTTTGAAGATCATTTGCCACGGATATGATTATGGGATCCCCAATAATGGGGTTTCTCTTGGTCAACCCATGGCGACCCGAGGCATTACCGACCAAGGACTGCAAAAGGAAATTCTCAGAGTGATCATGGATCGCTTTAACGAGGCCCAAATCCGGCTGGTTGAAAACGTAGAATTCAGCGGACGGGTGTTTCATGTTGATTGTCGAAACGTCGTAGGAGACGACAATTGGTTTGATGAACTCCATCCAAACAACACAGGATTCCAAGCTGTCGGCAAACTGTTTGATCAGAAAATTAGAGAGATTACTGGCCGCCGTTAATTTCTCATCTCAAGTGATGAGACAGAGATCCTGCCGCCCTATTTCTGCTGGCTTGCACTAGATATCCAAATCTGTCAAATTCAGCTTGGGTCCGTAGGTTTCGATAAACTCTCGGCGAGGCGCGACGCGATCGCCCATGAGTACTGTAAAGATCCGATCGGCTTCAGCCGCGTCTTCAATCTCAACTTTCTTCAAAGTGCGGGTTTCAGGATTCATGGTAGTGTCCCATAGCTGAGCAGGCATCATTTCCCCTAACCCCTTAAACCGTTGAACGGTGTAGTTAGCATTAGCAGGCAGTTCATTTTCAACCAGATTGGTTAGTTCGCGCTCACTATAGCAGTAATAATGGTTGCGACCCCGCTCCACTTTGTAAAGCGGTGGACAAGCAATATAGACATAGCCTTGATCCACCAGTTCCCGTTGATAGCGGTAGAAGAAGGTCAATAGTAGGGTGCGAATATGGGCCCCGTCGACATCCGCGTCAGTCATCAAGCAGATCCGATGGTAGCGGAGTTGGGAGGCATCGAATTCTTCACCTTTGATGCCCAAGCCAAGAGCTGTGATCAGGGATTGAATCTCCGTGTTCTTGTAGATTTTGGCGTCATCGGTTTTTTCAATATTGAGGATTTTGCCCCGCAGCGGCAGGATGGCTTGGAAGCGGCGATCGCGCCCTTGCTTGGCGCTACCGCCCGCTGAGTCGCCCTCTACGATAAATATTTCGGATTCGGCTGGGTCTCGGGTGCTGCAGTCCGCCAGCTTTCCAGGTAGGGTGGAAGACTCTAGGACCGACTTACGGCGGACTAACTCCCGCGCCTTACGGGCCGCCTCCGCTGCATTGAACGCCTGAATCGCTTTCTCCAAAATGGCGTCCGCTACGTTGGGGTGGAAATCGAGGTATTCTGTCAGCGTTTCACCCACCAAAGAATCAACAATGCCCCGGACTTCGGTATTGCCCAGTTTAGTTTTGGTTTGGCCCTCAAACTCGGGATCCGGCACTTTAACGGAAATGATTCCGGTCAGCCCTTCCCGAATGTTTTCTCCCGCCAGGTTGGATTCATTGTCTTTGCGCTTATTCCGTTTGCGGGCAATGGAATTCATAGTGCGGGTCAACACTGCCTTGAGTCCCTCTAGGTGAGTGCCGCCGTCTATGGTGCGAATATTGTTAGCAAAACCCAGGAGGTTATCGGAAAAGGCGTCGGCCGACCATTGCAGGGCGGCTTCCACCTGCACGCCGTCCCGATCTCCTTGAACATAGATAATTTCGTCGTGCAAGGCTTGCTTATCGCTATTGATATAGGCGATGTATTCCTGGATACCTCCGGCATAGTGAAATGTAAGGACTTTCGGTTCATCTTGCTTGAGCAGTTCTAAGCGATAATCCGTGAAGGTGATTTCAACCCCTGCATTGAGGTAAGCCAGCTCGCGCACACGACCGGCTATGGTGTCAAAATCAAACTCTATGCCAGTTGTGAAAATTTGGGTGTCTGGCATAAAGGAGACGGAGGTGCCGCTGCGTCTACTGGACTCGGGTTGGACTTCCAATCCCGTAATCGGCGCTCCTCGCTCAAACCGTTGAGTATGAAGTTTTTTATCTCGCCAAACTTTAACTTCTACCCACTCCGAGAGGGCGTTCACGACAGAAATCCCCACCCCGTGCAAGCCGCCGGATACCTTGTAGCCGCCGCCGCCAAACTTACCCCCAGCATGGAGCACGGTCATAACGGTTTCTAGCGCCGACTTGCCAGTACGGGAGTGAATATCGGTCGGAATGCCTCGTCCATCATCCGTTACAGTGACTGAGCCATCAGCATTGAGGGAAATCTGAATGTGATTACAGTAACCTGCTAGCGCCTCGTCGACCGCATTATCGACAACCTCGTACACTAGGTGATGGAGTCCGCGTGGTCCAGTGCTGCCAATATACATGCCTGGACGTTTACGCACAGGTTCAAGACCTTCAAGGACCTGAATCTGCTCGGCGCCATAGTCGGTTGTCATAGATTTTAGTTGCTCCTGTAATCAGCCTGAAGCGCCTTAACCTGCGAAATGGAACTTCATATCAAAATTCTAACACAAAGGGGTTTGAAGGGATTTTAGGGCAGATTCAGATGAATTCCAAGGGAGGGATGCAGCGCCGGGAAAAATTAACCTTTCTTAATATCCCGCACAATCCCCTAAAATACAGTTCTAATGTACCATTGTTAATTGTAATTGTGGGGCCTACGGCAACAGGCAAGTCTGAGTTAGCCCTTACTTTAGCTGAACATCTCAATTTAGGGATCATCAGCGCCGATTCTCGTCAGACCTATCGAGAGTTTAATATTGGCACCGCTAAACCCTCGTTGGCTGAACAGCGTCGGTCGGCCCATTACCTGATTGATATTTGCGAACCGATCCAGACCTTGACGGTGGCTGAGTATCAGCAGCAAGCTCAGCATCTGATCGCCACAATTCATACCCTCGGAGGCATTGTTCCTCTCTTAGTAGGTGGAACTGGCCTATATATTAACTCAGTTGTACGCGGTCTCAAGATTCCTCAGGTGGCTCCTCAGCCAATGTTGCGATCGCAACTCCAACAGCTCGGCCAAATTCAATGCTACGCCATACTCCAAGCCATCGATCCCATTTCGGCGCAACGAATCCACCCCAACGATCGAGTTCGCACCTTGCGAGCCCTAGAGGTTTTCTATGTCTCGGGTCAACCCATTTCGGCTCAACAAGGGGAAACGCCCCCGAACTACCCAATCCTCTACATCGGCTTAGATTGTCAGACAGCCGATGCGCTGAAGCGACGAATTGAGGCGCGGACAGAAAAAATGATGGCGCTGGGTCTATTAGCAGAAGTGGAAAAACTCTCCCATAAGTATGGCCCCGATCTGCCCCTACTCAAGACGTTAGGGTATGCAGAAATGTTGCAATATCTAGCTGGGGATATTTCCCTTGCCACTGCCCAAGCCCTCACCGTAAGACACACCTGCCAATTTGCCAAACGTCAGCGCACCTGGTTTCGCCGTAATTCCGATATCGAATGGTTTGATGCAGACGCCGCTGATTTAGGCGATCGCGTGTGGCGGCGGGTTCAAGATTTTATTCGAAATGCAGGAGGAGAAGGGGAGCGGGAGGGCTGACTTTTCATAGCATCTTCGAGTAAAGGTTGGGTATAGGGTGTCAGGGTGTAGGGTATCAGGGTTTTAAGGTCAAAGAGATTTCGATCACACAAATGGGCATGAAAGATCACCGACTGTAGAAAAGGCAGGTCACTTCTCCTCTGCAATAGATAGCTGATGATGACTCCTGTGCCACACATGGATTATTTTTCACCTCAACTGTCGTCACTATCAATGAGGGAAGACCGATGATATTAATCGTAGACATTCTGATTCGGCAAATCATTGCAATTTCTGTTGCAGCCTTGGCTTTGAATGCGTTTTTGGGATAACCGCTGGCAGGCGAACAACACCCCTGATATCAGTCTGTAGGCGGATTACAGGCGTCGGAGTCATAATCGACAACTCGAACCTCGAAGGAATATGCCTTCACCTCTGACTCGTCGGGGAAAGCATAGTTCTGAACTGCCTCAATAGCCTGTTCATCTAGCACACTATATCCAGTGCTATTAAGCAGGTGAGGATTCTTTACCAGTTCGCTGGTGATATAAATAATCTGCTCATTTTCATCGACAATCACCCCAACTGAAGCGGAGATGGGAACTTGAGGTAAACATTCCCCAAGCAGATAGGGGATACCAATGGAATCTTCCATATCAGGAGTAACATCATACTTGGCAGGAATCCCATTAAACCATTCTTCCAATTCACTGAGCCCTTCCTCAAACGTCGTTCCCGTTGCGTTATAAGCGTATGATTCAGAGTCCTCCAAACGTTCCTGTAGGGTAGGAGGTTCTGGGGGTAGGTCAGGAGGGGGTTCTGGTTCCTCGGGTTCGGCGGAAGGCTCCTCGGGTTCGGGTTCTGGCTCGGGTTCGGGTTCCGGCTCAGGTTCCGGCTCGGGTTCGGGTTCTGGTTCTGGCTCAGGTTCCAGTTTTGGCTCGGGCTCGGGTTCGGGTTCCGGCTCGGGCGCCGGTTCTGGGACGACAGGCAGTTGAGACACCTGGATAGTCTCAGGTTCCGCCAACAGGGCTGCTTCTGGTTCCGATTCCTCAAAGTCAGGTATTGGAATAGAAAGCAGCAGGCCATGCAGACCCAGTGAAAGAATCAGCATGGGACGGATAAAGAGTTTTAGGAACCGCCAGAAATTTTTCACG
>JAKSDM010000050.1 GCA_022360135.1 Pseudanabaenales cyanobacterium
CGCCGATCGATCTCAGCCGCTGCCGCCAGAGCTGATGAGGTCAGGACAGTGGTAAAACAGTTCAACCGATTATTCTGGGTTTGAATCCGCTCTAGGGTCGCCTTGACAACTGCTTCGGCTGAGGTTTCTCCCTGCTTAATCGCAGCGGCGATCGCCGCCGCCGTTAAGTTCATGGCTCAAACCTCGGCGCGGCCTCCAGCGGGTCAGGCAAAGAAAATTCCAACACCGGTTGGGCAATCGCTTGAATAAGCTCAAAGTTTTCCACTACACTCGCCATCTGGTCTGGGGGGATAGACAAATTCAGAAGTTGGGCCGTTTGTTGAACATAGACCTCGGCGCTGAAAACAGGGTGAGTGGAAGGCTGGTTTGCTTGCAATGAGTCTGACATGAGGATGAGTTTGGTGTAGTAGTGGATGAAGGCTAGGTATTGCCCCTATTTTTTGGTGTATGGCGCCAACACGAATACGATAATAAGAACCTCTGGCGGTTAGTTTCTTGATATTGCCAATATCCTCTAGAATATTAGCTTTCTCAACTTCTAAAATTATGGTTTTAATTCTTTCGAGTAATTGAGTATTCTGCAGTTTTCTCAAGTCCTTTTCAAAGCTCTTTCTGAACTGGACTTTCACAATCAGGACTCCAAGATATTGAAAATAGTTTCACGATCAATGAGTTCGGTATTTTCACCTTCTTCAATCGCCCTTTCCATTGCGACATCTTCAATGATTTCTGCAAACAGGTGATAGAATTCTCCTCTGTTATCTTGCAACAATTCAACAATTGCACTTTTCAATGCTTCCTTGAGTTCTTCTGAGTTAAGTGTAATTTCAGCCATTGCGCCTCCATGAAATTAGTGGATGCTTGAAAGTTAAATTCCCAAAGCTTTAAGTTCAAACCCAAACCAGAGAAGCGAAATCAACCGCTGAAATATAGGGATCCAACTTAAAGCGAGAAATTATCCCCGATACCAAAATGATATAAAAGTGAGCAGAATAGATCGGTCAAAAGCTTTGCTGGAAAATAGTTTATTCTGTGCAGCCTCAAATTAAATTGGTATGAGATTGAATACAGCATCAATCAGGCAACCCTTGCACCATCATACCCAACAGAAAAATATGCTCTCAGACTTTATCTTCCAGAATCAAGATAGTTTGCTGTGTTTAAGGTATATAGTAGCTCTGATAGAGCAGCGTATTTTTAACGCTTAGTGTTCAGTAAAGCAAAATGAGAACAGATGTAGTTATTGGTGTTCTTGGTCTCGGCGTGGCAGTAGCTGCACTAGCTCATCAAATCTACACCAGCCGAGAGCCTGATCCCCTTGTTGTCGACAAAAGTAGCCGCTTTTACTGTGCATTGCAGGCAGACCCCACACGCGGTGGGGATGTGTGGACAGTCATGTATCGTCGTAGCGATAAAAACGCAAAGCCCTGGCTCAGAATGGTTCGCACCATGGGCGAAGATTGGGATACGCAAAGCCGCTGCGAAGAAATCGCCAATCGGCTGGATATTTATCGTCAAGATGGGTTGCTCGGATTTGAATATCGGAATAATCCAAACACACCAAGCCAGTACGTAATTTGCGCCAAGACCCAGGTAAGCGAAGATAATTGCCCACTGATTGTAACGCTACTACCAGACGATGATCCCTATTTGGCGCTACGCGAGGTGGCAGGCGCCCTCTTGCCGGGTAGCTTACCCAGTTATCAATGCAACGATGAGCAAAACTGTCCAATTCCAAAGCCTGTAGAGATTAGCCTGGGTGATCAACTTGTGGATGAAGATCGCTAGGGATTGGTTTCTTGATTGAGCTTTTCCTGCAAACGATTGCGATTATTAATGGCAAGTTGGTAGCTGGGATCTATTTCAATAGCCTTTTCGTAAGACTCCAGCGCTTCGTCATACCGTTCGAGGTTTTTTAGCGAAACACCTCGATTATTCCAAGCCAAAGAATAGTCCGGGTCGATCTCCAGCGCTTTGTCATAGGAGGCGATCGCCTCTTCATAGCGGCCTAAATCATTCAGCGAAATACCTCGATTATTCCAAGCATGGAAATAGTCCGGGTCGATCTCTAGCGCTTTGTCATAGGAGTCGATCGCCTCTTCATAGCGGCCTAAATCATTCAGCGAATTACCTCGATTCCTCCAAGCCAAGGAATAGTCCGGGTCGATCTCCAGTGATTCGTCATGGGAGGCGATCGCCTCTTCATAGCGGCCTAGTCCCTCTAGCGAAGCACCTCGACCAGTCCAAGCAGAGGAATCGTCCGGGTCGATCTCTAGCGCTTTGTCATACGAGGAAATCGCCTTTTCATAGCGATCTAAATTGAGCAGCGAATTACCTCGATTCCTCCAAGCCCAGGAATCATCAGGGTCGATCTCTAACGCTTTGTCATACGCGGCTAACGCCTCTTCATAACGGCCTAGCTCATCCAGCGAATAGCCCTTTCCAAACCAGGCTTTGGCCTTGTTAGGGGCTAGCTGCAGTGCCTCTTCGTAGAGAGCTAGTGATTCTTCATATTTTTTTTGATTCCGTAACCCATCAGCCTCATCCACCAATCCATTGGCTTGCTGACGTAGGGTTTCAGGATTGGATAGCAACCCATTATCGGGCAGCAACGCGTTGCGCTGCCTCTGAAATGCCTTAATCGGGATCCCCCACTTAAAGTGATTAATTCGAGCTAGTGGTAGGCGTTCCTTCGCTGCCTCTATTGCAGCCGATTGATCGTCTGATAAGTTGCTTTGCTGATTTCGCCCCAGTCTTACTAACTCAACATCAGTCAAGCCATGAACCGCTATCACTTTCCCGGCAGCATTAACCACTGGCGCGCCACTCATGCCCCCCACCGTGGTCATATCGTAGGAAATCGCATAGCCATTGGGCAGTGGGGGTATTTCAATATTGGTAATCTGCCCTGATGGAAACTGAGTCACGAGTCGTTCGGCGCCAGCCCGCTCGGGGTAGCCTGCCATGCGAACAAAATCACCTACTTTCATCCTGTCTGAATTCCCCATAGCTAAAGCTGGGTAAGGGCAATCCACATCCTCATTCGGCTTGAAGACGATCACAGCCAGGTCTACATCCGCCGCACTCTGGACTTGGGCAGCCTCAAAACGCTGACTGTCGTAGGTCGTCAGCCTGATCTCTCGCTCTTCTGGTGCGGCATGGGCCACTGTCAGCACTGTACAAACAGCCTTATTCCCCTTAATGACAAAGCCTGTGCCATGTCCAGCCTGATCACCATAGGTAATCAACACAACACTTTCTTTAAGGCTGCCAACAATATCTCTGGGCCGCCCCAATCCATTGCATCCCAACAGAGGCAAGGTCACCAAACCGAATACAGCTAGGTGTAGTCTTGACGTCATGCCTCCCTTACCCTCTCAAAATTGATGCATCAAATCCATCAAACTCAACTCAGCATCTCCTTCAAATCATACTGTTTCAATTAAGAGGATGATTGCAGAGTCTTTACCTGCCCTTCTGATAACCCTAGTAATTGAGCGACTTGCTCGATTTCCATTCCGGTGGCCAACAAATTTTGGGCCGCTTGCAGCAATTGAGCCTGGGCTTGCTCCGTATCGGTTAAGCGCCAGTTACCTGCGCGATCGCACCAGC
>JAKSDM010000145.1 GCA_022360135.1 Pseudanabaenales cyanobacterium
TGAAATCGGCAACGTCATCAAGCTCATCACCTCCATTGTCCAGCAGACTAACCTGTTGGCCCTTAACGCCGCCATTGAGGCGGCCCGAGCCGGTGAAGCCGGTAAAGGCTTCGCTGTAGTGGCCAATGAGGTGAAGGAATTAGCCAAGCAAACCGCTAACGCCACCGACGACATCGGCCAGAAGATCGAAGCCATCCAGGATGACACCAAAGGGTCTGTGAAAGCCATTGGCGAAATCACAAACATCATCAACCAGATCAACGACATCCAGAACACGATCGCCAGCGCAGTCGAAGAACAAACCGCTACCACCAACGAGATTGCCCGTAATGTCAATCAAGCCGCCGGCGGCACCTCCGAGATTACCCGTAACATCACCAGTGTGGCCGAGGCGGCTCAAAGCACCACCGAAAGCGCCAACAACACCCAAACATCCGCCAGCGAACTCTCCCAAACGGCGACCGAGTTACAGGAGTTGGTGAGTCGGTTTAAGTATTGAGCAGGGTATGTGGAGTAGGGTGTGTGGGGTAGGGAGGGAAGTATTGAGCAGGGTGTGGGGGGTAGGGTGTGGGGGATAGGGATGGAAGTATTGAGCTGATGGAAGAATCTTTAATCAAGTCTGATCAGGGGTTAAGAGGTTGGCAAACGGCCATGAACTTACCCCTACACCCTATATACCCAGTTCCTTAACCCCTACACCCCACACCCCACACCCCACACCCTACCCTACCCTTCCCCCCAGCCTCTCCCCAAAGATGCTGAGAAAAGTCAGATCAGCTGATCAAATCCACCACTTTCTCAACATCCAAGAGCAGCAGCAGTCTATCTTCCAGCTTGTAGGCCCCGCGAATTAAGTGCCGCATGCTACCAGTCAGGGTTTCTGGCGGGGGCTCAAAATCTGCTTCGTTGACGTCTAAGACATCGCCCACCTCATCCACTAATAAACTAACGATGTCATCGTCAATCCGAGTAACGACGTTATAGGGTTCCTGATCCGCCCTATAGGGAGGCAGCGCCAAACGCCGTCGGAGATCGATCGCGGTGACAATCTGACCTCGAAGATTAATTAACCCGCCGACTTCTGGCGGCGCCAGGGGAACTGGGGTCATGGCTTGGTAGCGAATAATCTCCTGGACCGTCTCGACCTCGACGCCAAAAAAGAGCGTATCTAGGAAAAAGGTGCAGCATTGATGTTCATCAATCATGGGTTACTCTCCCCCTATCCTTTACCTGGACCTTGCCTGGACCTTATACGGCTACCGGGCGCTGAGCGGATACAAACTGAACCGTTTGGGCGATCGCCTCAACATCCAGAATTTCGGTCACCTTGCCTTGAACCACTGCAGAGCACTCAACCCCCAATTGTGTGGCTGGACCTTTGATCAGAATCGGTTCATCGATAATATCCTGGATGTGTTCCACCACTAATCCGACCATTGTCTGATCATCGGCATTTTGGGCCTTTGTTGAGGTCACCACAACCACCTGTAGGGGTTCTCCTTCCAGGGCTGGTTGAGTGGCGGCGCTCTTGCCAAAGACGGTGGAGAGATAGATCAGGGGCAGAATTTGGTCGCGATATTGGATCACATCTTGATGGCCCACCCGTTCTATGGCCCCCCAGGCAAATTGCTCCAGCCGAGCCACCCCCGTTAGACGGATCCCCATGCGTCGCTTGTCAGGCCCCTGGAACAGCAACAGGGCTTGGGTTTGGGCTGCTTGGGCCGCTTGGACTGAGGCCGCCATAAGGGCGGTCTCCTGCTGTTCTGACACCATATGGGCCCGCTGGGCTAGCCCCTGTATATCTAGAATGAGGGCGACCCGACCGTCTCCCATGATGGTGGCCCCGGCGAAACAGGTAATCCCCTTCAACTGTTTTCCCAAGGGTTTGACAACAATTTCCTGGGTATCGTTAATGGCGTCTACAACCAGTCCAAACGATTTGTCAACCGCCTGCAGGACGACGATATTGAGGATATCTTCTGGATCGGCGGCTGGTCGGCCGTTACTGGCGCTAGCAGCCTTCTCCAGCTGCAGTTCATCGATTAAGTAAACCAGCGGTAAGAGGTTGCCCCGCAGGCGATAGACTGGCGCCCCGTGAACCCGCTCGACCCCCTGCTGGGCTTGTTCGCCCTCCAACCGCACTAATTCCAGCAGACTGACTTGGGGAATGGCGTAACGCTCTCCCCCACAGGTGACGATCAAGGTGGGCACAATCGCCAGGGTGAGGGGAATCTTCAACTTGAAGGTGGCTCCCTGGCCGAGTTGGCTTTGGACATCAACCGCGCCGCCAATCTTCTCAATATTGGTCCGGACCACGTCCATGCCGATCCCCCGCCCAGATACATTGGTCACCTGCTCGGTGGTCGAGAGACCGGGCAAAAAAATCAGGTTTAGGGCCTCCTGATCGGTCATGCGGTCAGCCTGTTCGGGGGTGATTAAACGGGACTTGATGGCTTTTTGTTTAAGTTGGTTAGGATTAATGCCCGCCCCATCATCGCTAATTTCAATGTTGACATAGCCACTTTCGTGGGCGGCTCGTAGCAACAGCTGTCCCTCTGCCGGCTTACCGGCTGCTGTCCGTACCGACGCCGTCTCAATGCCGTGGTCGATACAGTTGCGGATGAGGTGGATGAAAGGATCGGCGATCGCTTCTAGGAGGGTCTTGTCGAGTTTGGTATCTTCTCCCTCCATCACCAATCGGACTTGTTTGTCGAGGGACCTGGCCAAGTCCCGCACCATTCGGGGAAACTTGCTCCACAGCTTTCGGATCGGCTGCATCCGGGTCTTCATCACCCCTTCCTGCAACTCGTTCGTTATCAGGTTGAGGCGCTGGAAGGTGTCTGTCAGGTAGGCGTCCGACTGAGTATTGGCGAATTCTAAAATCTGGTTACGGCATAGCACTAATTCGCCCACCATATTCATCAGATCATCGAGTAGCTTGACATCAACCCGAATCGCACTCTCCGCAATGCTGGAAGGGTGCAGAACGGCGCTAGTGAGAGAGGTGAGTTCCGCGGCGGCGCTGCTATTCATTTCCGCCCCAATCTGATCTGACGATTTCAGCTGTGCTAAGGTCTCTATCAATCCAGTGAAATCGAATTCTCTGGCTTCTCCGGTGGTCTCTAGCGTAGTCAGGATGACTCGCACCGCATCAATCACCTGCAAGAGGCCATTGGTCATCTCAGGGCTAAGCGTCAACTGGCCCTCACGTAGTCGGCTGAGCAGATTTTCAGCCGCATGGGTAATGGACTCCAAAGTATTGAGGCCCAAAAACCCGCCATTGCCCTTAAGGGTATGGAAATGGCGGTAGATCCGCGTGATCAAGTCTGGGTCAGTGGGATGGGTCTCTAAAGCCACCAGATCGACTTCAAGCTGGTTTAGACTTTCGCTGCTTTCGACCAGAAACGCCTTGAGATCTTCATCGATTTCCATGGTTTTTCTCCCAGATCTAGCTCAACAGAGGCATCCGCTTATTCGACAGTTGCGATCGCATCCAACAGCGCATCGAAGGAGCCTACCCCAAAAAACAAGACAATATCTCCCGTAATCTGCAGCTCTTCGACATCAAAACTAGCTTGGGCCAAGAGGACAGTGATATTAGAGTTAACCTCCTCTTTTAAGGACGCCAGATGTTTAATATCCTCCTCAAGATAGACGGGGACGGAATAGTGTAGCGGTTGGGTCAGCATATTGCTGATGCAACCCATCACCCCATTGATGACAATATTCCCCACCTCCGTCAGGGTGCCGATCTTAAGGGAATCCAGGTCAGGGCTCTCTGGTTCTTCACCAGTGAGAATAGCCACTAGGTTGGCGGCGCTTTCAGTTGGGAACACGAGTTGAGCGGTGCCGCCGAATGAGCCCGAAAACGCCAATTGCACTGAAGCCAGTTGATCTGGCCCCAGCCGTCCACTCAACTCCGTTTGCAATTCCAAAGGCGTTAATAGCCTAACGATCGGAACCTGTAGCCGGATGCGGAATTCAATCATTTCATTCAGCATTCCAGCTGCCTGACCCACTCCAACGTTAATCAGTTCCTTTAGCGCATCGAGTTGATCGGCGGTTAACTCCATAGCAGCCTCTCCTAATCAGAGCTGAGTGCTTTTTGAATCGTGGCTCTGATTTCTGGGGCTTTGGGGGGTTTTTTCAGCATGGCGTAGGCGCCGAGGTCCATACATTGTTGGTGAGCGCTTTCTTGGATATCAGCTGATAAGACCACCACAGGAATTTTCACCCCCCGCTCACGCAGGGCTTGCAGGACCCCAAACCCATCCATTTCGGGCATTAACAAATCCAACACAAGACACTCCGGTGAATGGGTGGATAGCATTTCCAAGCATTCCAGCCCATCACCGGCTTCTAACACCATATGCCCATCTTCTTGTAGGGCTTTACGAACCATTCGACGGGAAAACGCTGCGTCATCGGTGATTAAGATTAAGGCCATTCTTTTATCAGAATTACGATAAACCTTTTGAGATTAAGTGATTTCTAGACCAGAAACCACCCAGATGAACCAACCCAATTTTCTGCGCGTTTCGCCTTCCCAAAAGTTACTGTATACAGACCTCTCAAGACCTCCTGCTAAGGTCGAGTTAGGATTTGCGCTTCCTAAATCAAGATCTGTGTAATCGGTGGCGATATCCCCCAACCCCTTCTCCCCGATGCTGCTGGCGAATTATTTCGTAACCTAGTGAGAACGGCTGAAGGCCCCCTAAATCCCCCAATTCTGGGGGACTTTGAGTTCATGCTCCCCCAAAGTTGGGGGCTGGGGGGCCTCAAAAGTCTCCCAAAATTGCCGATATTTCCAAATGTTAAATTCGCCAGCAGCATCCTCCCTAGGGAGAAGGGGAGTCAGATTCAAAGTCCCTCTCCCTCGGGAGAGAGATTTAGGGTGAGGGCCGAATAGCTGATGACTCAATCGATATACGGTCCGATATTTGCTTAACTGGAAATCACCTAAAATGCACCCGGTTTCAATCTGAAAGGCTTTTGTATATAGCGTTTCTTACTTGTGTGGAATACATCTCAGGGAAGACGGGGCATAGGGTGTAGTTTATTTCATAAACGCCCTCTAGGGGATGATTAGGCGTCGGGAGTAGATTAATTATTATTAATTTTCATTTCCTGGGAGACTGTTATTAGAAAGCGGTCCTGACTATTAAGGGTCATGACCCTTATTAAGCGTAAAGTAAACCGTTACGCCTTGATTCACCGCCGCCTCAACCCAGATCCGCCCGCCGTGACGATGAATAATCCGCTGAACGGTCGCCAGCCCAATCCCAGTCCCTTCGAACTCTTGCTGTTGATGGAACCGTTGGAAGGGGGTAAACAGTTTATCGGCCTGGGTCATATCAAAGCCCACGCCATTGTCACGCACAAAGTATATTCCTGGGTTAGGCGCGGTTAGATCTTTGCTAGGTGGTTTTGAGGGCTCATTCTCTATAATTACACCCCATTCAATCTCAGCCTCCTGCCGTGTTCGGGTGTACTTCCAGGCATTATCCAGCAAATTTTCCAGCGCCGCCCGCAATAACTGTGGATCGCCTTGGGCGATCACACCGGGGGCAATGATAGATTTCAGTCGCCGTTCCGGTTGGCGTTGCTGCTGTTGCTGCATAATTTCCTTAACCATCGAACTCAGATCCACGGGCTGGAGTTGCATTTCACTGCGGGTCATCTGGGACAGTTGCAGCAGGTCTTTAATCAGCTGCGCCATGCGCCGACCGGTTTGACAAATCATCTCAATGTGAGATTGAGCCTGTTCATCCCATTGGTCAGCATATTGCATCTGTAAAACCGTCGCCATCCCATTAATGATAGTCAGCGGATTCCGTAAATCATGGGACACCGAGTAACTGAAAGCTTCCAATTCAAGATTAGCGGCCTCAAGCTGAACGGTTCGCTCTTCTAGTTTCTGTTTGGCCAGTTCGAGTTGAATCGTGCGCTTTTCCAGTTCCTGGTTAGCTGCGCCCAGTTCTAAGGTCCGTTGCTTCAAGGTTTCTTCGATCCGTTGGCGTTCAATGGCATAGCGGATCGAACGACTCAGGCTGGCTTCGCTGATCTGATCCTTAACCAGGTAATCTTGGGCTCCCTGCTGGACTGCCTGAATTGCCAGGTCTTCGTCCGCCAGCCCCGTAAGCACAACAATCGGAATGTGAGGCGTGTAATTGAGTAACGCCAGGAGAGTGTCAAGCCCCTGGCTATCGGGTAACGAAAGGTCTAAGATGACAACCTCAAAAACAGGGCGATCCAACTGCTGAATCGCAGAGTCAAGCCGTTCGACATGATCAATCTGTACCTGGGTAGAAGCATTGTGCTTCAGCAGGTCCTGAATGATATAGGCGTCTCCAGGATTGTCTTCCACCAAAAGGACGTTGATAAGTCTGGGGGCCATAAGCTGACTTTGCATCGGCTAATGTCTATTTAACCGAATCATGGCTGAGATAATCTGTTAGGCCATTGTCAGATTTTACCCGTTATCGCAGCCCTCTCAATCACCGTTATGAAAGCCTGCGGTTCACCCGTTCAAGTCTTCACCGGCAGCTGGACGCAGGTCAACCAAAAGTTCTCAATAGATTGAATCGTCTGATTGTACTGATTTAAATCAGATGGTTTGGTGATATAACAGTTGGCGTAAAGCTCATAGCTTCTGAGAATATCTTGATCAGAAGCGGAGGCAGTCATCACAATTACTGGAATATGCTTCAGCTCGGGATCGGTTTTGATTTCCGCTAGCACCTCACGACCATCCTTCCTGGGTAGGTTTAAGTCCAGCACAATCAGTTGAGGCGATCGGGAGGTAGAATACTCCTCCTCTTGCCGGAGAAACCTCATCGCCGCCTCACCATCCTCAGCGATATAAACGTTGCAGGGTGTGGAACAGCTCCTCAAGGCATTCTCAATCAGAAAAATGTCGCCTGCGTTATCTTCAACCAACAAGATATCGATCGGGGGTTTAAAGTCATCGGAAAGAATAGAAAA
>JAKSDM010001035.1 GCA_022360135.1 Pseudanabaenales cyanobacterium
CCCACCATCGTCGATTACGGCTGCACCCTGGGCGATAGCCAGACTATAAATCGGTGAAATCTGGCTATCGAATCCGGTCGCTAAAATCACGGAGTTTGGCTGCCACTGCTTGCTGTTAGGCCCTGCAATTGTCGGCGTTTTGCAATGGGACAAGAATGCGCCAGCTTGCAAAGACAAACGCCCAGCCTTCATCGCCGCTAGCATCAGCTCCGCACAAGCCCATGACTGGGTTGCAAACAGATGTTTCACACTGCTGAACAGTCGCTGCACTTTTACCCGCTCCTCGCTTGACAGCAGGTCATCCGTCTGAGCGAAGAAAGACATTACTGGACGGGCCAAACGGGCTAGCGGGTGTGTTGGGGTTGCCTGCTGCAGGTAGTCAGCAAGAAAACGGCCATAATTTTCGATGTGTAGCATTGCCTCCCATCCCGGATAAGTAATATCACTCACTCGATAGGCAGTGATCAGTGACTGTCTCAGCAAGTATTGCGCCCACCGAGCTGTAGGATTGCGCTGCATCTGTCGCCGCGTCAGCCAAGGGCAGGTGTACGATACAGCAGGTTCTATCTGAGGCAGTCGAGCATAGCCTCGGTGGCTTACCAAACTGACTCGCTTGACTCCTAGGTTATGCAGTGCATGCAAGGCCGCCTCAATACCCGATGGTCCTGCACCGATTATCGTCAGGTGGGTAGGCAACTTCGCCCCGTAGCGATCGCACGGATACGCCGCAAACACCTGCCCCCGCCACTCGGGTCGAATTGGCGCAAACCGATGGCCGATGGCGCATACGAGCTGATTGACCCAATAAGACGCGGTTACCGTCTGCACATTAACCTTCTGTTCGGAAGTGACAAAGCTTTGCACCGCTTGAGGAATCGTCTGCACCGTGATGTGGCTGGGTAGGTGGGCCAGCAGCCCCCGAAATTGATCGTCTAGATACAGACCGTAGACTCCTCGGGGACTGGTCCCGTGAAGATCGTCCAGGGTATGGGCGGGATGACGCTGTTGTCCCTGCTCTGGAGCAAAGTCGGGGTATAGCGCCATGAGCAGGTCACGGTTGGCCTGCATCCAGTTGAAGTAGTTCACTGTGTCGAAGCGCTGTTGGGCAAAGTCAAACCCCCGGACAGCACTGCTGCCGTTGAAAGTGAACAAGGCCGGCTGCATCGGGTCGTACACCTGTCCGCCACCGATCAAGGTTTGCTTATCCAGCGCCTTGAGATAAGCCAGCCGAGTTTTCTGGGCCTCTGTCAGATTCGCCTCTTGGTAGGTACGCTCTGGCTGAAAGAGATATATCTGTATGGGCGTCTCTGTGCGGTCGCGTAGTTGGGTGACTAGGTGGCCGAGAGTGGCAAACCCGCTGACGCCTGCGCCTGCGATCGCAATTCGCCAAGGCTCAGTCCAGCCAGTACTGCAATTGTCTTTGTTGGTGAACATCGCTAAAAAAACAACCCCCTCGAACAAGTCGGGGGTTTAAAAACCAAGTTCTCGTAAATCTCCGTCGTAGCGACCCTGACGGCAAACGTGTTTACAAAGCCAAACTTTCAGCGTGAACCCCTAGCGGAAACAGCAAATATTCATTCCAACAGCGCCAGAGATAAGCCGTTATTGCCTTGCGGCGCCCCAGCTCGCTTTCAAAAGCGAAAGTAACTTCTGCTGAGCCTGGAATTAGCTGAGCCAGTGAATGGTCGCAGCCGCAGCCGTGCTGAATCAATAGCCCCTGACGACTCGCACACGATTGCACCAGCATTTGCACCGCTGTTACATTCAGGCTATGTAGGCAGGCGTCATAGGCCCGCTTCACCCCTTGCATTTGAGGGTCGAAAAACATGGGACGAGCCTCGTGGATTGATGCTCGCTCAATTGGACACAGCAGCATCCAGTAGAAACAAGCTGGTAAAGCGTAGCCTAACTGAGAGAAAACTTCTTGCACAAAAGCTACGACTCTTTCAGTCCCGTCAGTTGCCCTGGCTGTCTGCGCTACCAGCTTAAAGTCAGGGTAAGCCGTAGTCCTGAAGTCCTGACCGAAAAACTCCAGGGTTGACATCGCCCCTTGCCGGTAGAAGGCTTGGAAGTCAAACCCCTCCAGAAAGACCTCGGGACTGCGGTCCGTCGCCTTAGTTAGAAACAATCGCGCTAGCACGACTAGAAAATCCGGCTCAGGGTAACCCACCGCTACCTCGCGATTGGCGATGCGCTGCCAGATTGGCGGTAGTTCTTCTAGGGAAACAATATCAGTGTCCGTTAAGAGGGCGCTGATTGAAAGCGGCTCTGAAACATGACCGGCTGAAGAAACGGTGGAATTTAGGATTGAAACCATGTCAATAACTGACTCCTCTGTGGATTCAAGGAAAAAAATCTGAGACCTGAACAACTTTACAGAATTTCCACAGCAATAATAATGATAATCATTTTGCCTGACTGCATATTTAGACGAACTGCGGAGCTGTAGTCGCCAATTCGAAACAAGTCATTACAATTGCAGCTCTGGCGCAGCGGCATCAAAACTTACTTGCCGACCTGAGACTTATGTAACGATTTCATGGATTCCATTGTGCGCCTTAGAACAGTCAGAGTAATGATGTTGGTCAAGGGTTAGGATGAGTGACGTTTAGCAAATCCCTGTGCTGTAGGGCGATAAGTTACGGTGCGAAAGTCAACTTTGTTGTTGTAAGGATTGTAGAGCGTATAACTGGCATGGCCAGATTGACGGCCCACATTGCCGACGCCGATCACCTGGCGGGGCGTCAAGGAGTGTTCCACGGCAAGGGGGGGAGCTGCGTCCAGGGTTTGCACGGTAGAAGAGAGGTCACCCGCCATCACTTGATACTGAAAGGTCAGCCCCGATCGACCACAGAACAGGGAATTGGCTTCAGAACGAAGGATCCGATCCAGCAGCGTGATGGGTTCGGTTTCGGGGGTGAGTTCATCATCACACCCCACGGTGCTCCCGTGGATCAGCAGGCAGTCGAACTCAAAGAAACCAAAGTTTAGGCTTCTGAGCCACTGGGCGGTTTCCCGCGACACTGCATTCCAGAGCCGTTCAACCCCAGCTACGCCATAGCGCTGTTTCAACTGAGTTGCGTTCATATCGGCTCCCCAACCATAGAGATTAAACAACTGTTCTTCCCACCAACCAGTACAGATCTGGGCAGGCAGGTCCGTTTGTTGTTGGATGCGTTTGATCAACTGCTCCGAGGTGAAGCGAGGCCCGATTACATCGCCCAGGATATACAGTTCATCGATGTTTCCCTGTCGTCTAATGTCCTTTAAAACCGCTTCGTAGGCGGCTATGTTCCCTTCAATGCCACTGAGAATAGCCCACTGCATCGTGTTATTTACCCGTTACCGC
>JAKSDM010000144.1 GCA_022360135.1 Pseudanabaenales cyanobacterium
AGGCGTTACAACGCTAAAAAACACAACTCTCCTCAAGGCGGCATATTGATTGTACAGATCTATCCATCTATCCATCTACTCATCAATTTTGATCGGATTCAAACAGGATTTGACGGGAATTAGCGGCATAATAGGAAGTTCCGTTCTATTTTTGTAGCAGGTCAACTACCCATGGGTCGCGCAGAGAGAGTTGTATTAGCCTATTCAGGCGGAGTGGATACTTCCGTTTGTATCCCTTACCTGAAGAATGAATGGGGGGTGAAGGACGTGATCACCTTGGCAGCTGATTTGGGCCAGGGGGATGAGCTGGAGCCGATTCGGCAGAAGGCTCTAGATGCAGGGGCTAAGGAGTCGCTGGTGATTGACGCGATAGAGGCGTTTATCCAGGAATATGCGTTTCCAGCGATCCAGGCAAACGCCCTATACGAAAACCGTTATCCTCTCACTACCTCCCTGGCCCGGCCTTTGATTGCTAAGCTCCTGGTGGCGGCGGCGGAAAAGTATGGAGCTGACGCGGTCGCCCACGGCTGCACCGGCAAGGGCAATGATCAAGTCCGGTTTGATGTCTCGATCGCAGCCCTTAATCCTGACCTGAAGGTATTGACTCCAGCGCGGGAATGGGGGATGAGCCGGGAGGAGACGATTGCCTATGGAGAACGGTTTGGGATTCCGTCTCCGGTGAAAAAATCTTCGCCCTACAGTATTGATCGTAATCTGCTGGGGCGGAGCATTGAGGCGGGTCCCCTGGAGGATCCCTGGAATGAGCCGTTGGAAGAAGTCTATGCGATGACAAAGGCGATCGCAGACACCCCGGATCAACCGGAATATGTGGAAATTGGTTTCACTGCGGGATTACCCACCCATCTCAACGGCATGGAACTGGCAGCGGTTAAGTTGTTGAGTCAGCTGAACGCGATCGCAGGCTCCCACGGCGTCGGGCGAATTGACATGATCGAGAACCGTCTGGTGGGGATCAAATCCCGCGAGATTTATGAAGCCCCGGCCATGCTAATGCTGATCCAAGCTCATCGGGATCTAGAGAGTTTCACCCTGACAGCCGATGTCACTCACTACAAGCGTGGGATTGAAGAGACCTATAGTCAGCTTGTTTACAACGGCCTCTGGTATAGCCCCCTCAAGATCGCCCTTGACGCCTTCATCCAGCAGACCCAGGCACAAGTCAATGGAACCGTGCGAATCAAGCTCTTCAAAGGAACCGCTACTATCGTCGGTCGCAAATCTGAGACCTCACTCTACACCGATGACCTGGCCACCTATGGGGCCAACGATACGTTTGATCACAAAGCTGCCGAAGGCTTCATTTATGTTTGGGGTCTGCCGACTCGCATTTGGGCGGAGAAAATGCGGCAAGGCTAAATGATTTCATAACAACATTCCAGCAATACAGGCAGTCATAAAACAAGCCAGACTTCCTCCAATCATGGCTCGGACGCCGAGGCGGGCAAGGTCTTGTCGGCGTCCGGGAGCGATGGCGCCAATGCCGCCAATCTGGATGCCGATGGCGCCAATGTTGGCGAAGCCGCATAGGGCATAGGTGGAAATCAGAATCGCTCGTTCAGAAATGGGTACGGGCGTTTCAGCAGTGCTTCCACCCGGTACAGTGCTGATTCCCTCAATCAACTGCTGTAAATCGAAGTAGGCAATAAACTCATTCAGAATGGTTTTTTTGCCAAGCAGGATGCCTACCTGTCCACAATCGGCCCAGGGAACCCCCATCAGCCAGGCGACTGGGGCCAGCAGGTAAGAAAAGATCAGTTCTAACGATAAACTGGGGATTCTTATCAGACTACCGATCCAGCCAATTAGGGCATTTACTGCCGCCAATAAGGCAAGAAAGGCAATCAACATGGCGCCAATGTTGAGCGCCATTTTCAAGCCATCAAGCGCACCTATAGTGATGGCGTCAATCACATTTACTGAGTCCCGCTTGACCTCAATATTCACCTTGCCCGCCGTGGGGGACTCCGCCGTCTCAGGATAAAGCAACTTAGAAATGGCCAAACCAGCTGGCGCAGACATGATTGAAGCGGCGATCAGGTGCTCTGCAGGCACACCGAAAGAAATAAAAACTGCTAGAACGCTGCCTGCAATTGTGGCAAACCCGCCCGTCATCACTGCATGCAATTCCGACAGAGTCATGGAAGACACATAGGGCTTAACCACCAAAGGCGCTTCGGTATGCCCGATAAAGATATTGGCCGCAGCCGACAAGGATTCAGTGGCTGATGTTCGCATCGTTCGCATCATTAGCCCTGCCAACCCCTGTACAAGACGTGGCAAGAGACCGTAGTGATAAAGGATACTAATAAAAGCAGAAAAGAAAATAACGGTGGGTAGGACCTTGAAGGCAAAGAAGAAGTCCTTGAAGTTTTCCCCAAAGACAAAGGATGCTCCGGCATCGGAGAAGTCCAGGAAGCGATTGACGAGGTTTCCCAGAAATTGAAACACTGCCAATCCTACTGGCGTTTTCAAGATAAACAACGCCAGAATTAGCTGTAGGGCAATGCCCCAGAGGACAGGTCGCCAACGTACTGCCGGACGATTGTGCGAGAAAGCGTAAGCAATGCCGACGAAGACAACTAGCCCGAGTAGTGAAATAAGACGCTCCATCATTC
>JAKSDM010001031.1 GCA_022360135.1 Pseudanabaenales cyanobacterium
ATTCCAAGGATTGTCAGGGGCTTTGGGGCCATATAACCAGCTCCAGGCAGCATTGATAAAGAAGGGAATCACAGAAATACCCAGCACGATGGCGCCAATGGTGCAGATATGATTGATGGCCTCAAACTGGGGGTCATACATAGCGACCCGTCGAGGCATTCCCTGGAGGCCTAACTCGTGCATCGGTAAAAAAGTGAGATGGGCGCCAATGAAAGTGAGGACAAAATGAATGCGTCCCCAGGTTTCATTCATCATCCGTCCCGTCATTTTGGGAAACCAGTGATAGATCCCTGAATAGATGCCAAACACTGACCCGCCGAACAAGACATAATGGAAATGAGCCACCACATAGTAGGTGTCATGGACATGGAGGTCGAAGGGGGCAGTGCCCAGTGTAACCCCGCTCAATCCGCCAATCACAAACATTGACAACAGACCAATGGCAAAGAGCATGGCGCTAGTGAAGCGGATCTTGCCGCCCCAAAGGGTCGCCACCCAACTGAAAATCTTGACCCCCGTGGGCACCGCTACAATCAACGTCGAAATCGTGAAAAAGATTCGCATCCAGGCGGGGGTGCCGCTGGTGAACATGTGGTGAACCCAGACGAATAATCCCACAATGCAGATCGCCAAACTGGAGTAGGCGATCGCTTTATAGCCAAAAATAGGCCGACGAGCATGAGGGGGAATCACCTCTGACATAATGCCAAAAATTGGCAAAATCATCAGGTACACGGCCGGGTGGGAATAAAACCAGAACAGATGTTGATAAATCACCACATTCCCACCCGCTTCAGGCCGGAAGAAGGAGGTGCCAAAGTTGATATCAAAGAGGAGTAACACCAGTCCTGCCGCTAACACCGGGGTGGATAGAAGAGCCAGCACGGATGTCGCCAGCAGCGCCCAACAAAATAGCGGCAATTGGCTCCATGTCATGCTGGGAATCCGCATTTTGACTAAAGTGACAATGAAGTTCAACGAGCCTAAGATTGAGGATGTCCCCACCAAAACTATGCTGAGAATCCACATTGATTGAGCGGTATTTGCTGTAATCAGGCTTAGCGGCGGGTAAGAGGTCCAACCACTCTGAGCGCCGCCGAAAATGAAGCTGGCCAACAGGATGGCGCCCGCTGGCGGATTCAGCCAGAAGGCGATCGCGTTTAACTTGGGGAACGCCATATCCCGCGCCCCAATCATCAGCGGTATCAGGAAGTTGCCAAATCCGCCAATGGCGGCGGGAACCACCCACAGGAAAATCATGATCGTCCCATGGTTGGTCATGAAAGCGTTGTAGAGATCGGGGTTAAGCACATCTGCATTGGCGGTATAGAGTTCAGCCCGCAGGGCGATCGCCATCAACCCGCCAATCAGATAAAACACAAA
>JAKSDM010000089.1 GCA_022360135.1 Pseudanabaenales cyanobacterium
TGGGTCCAGACGACTTGGGCCAGGTATTCCAAATTTACCTGGTGACAGATGCCCGTACCGGGCGGCACGACGCGAAAGTTATCAAAGGCTTGCTGCCCCCAGCGCAAAAAAGCGTAGCGTTCATAATTGCGCTGGAACTCGAATTTGACATTCTCAGCAAATGCAGTGGGGGCGCCAAAGGCGTCTACCATGACTGAGTGGTCAATCACCAAGTCCACGGATGACCATGGATTAATCTGGTCGGGATCTCCCCCCAGGGCAACCATTGCGTCCCGCATGGCCGCCAGATCCACCACTGCCGGAACCCCCGTAAAGTCCTGCATCAGGACCCGGGCTGGACGATAAGCGATCTCCCGTTGGGAGGTCTTCGTCTGGAGCCACTCGGCGATCGCTTGAATATCATCAGCCTTCACTGTGCGGTCATCCTCATGGCGGAGCAGGTTCTCAAGCAGCACTTTCAAGCAATGGGGTAGACGACTCAGATCGCCCAACGTTTTCGCCGCTTCCGAAAGGCTATAAATCTGGTAGGTCTTCTCAGCAACTGAGAGGACCTTTCTAGCGTTAAAACTGTTCACGGTGATTGTCTCTTAATCCTTGTAATGCTCTAGTTAATCAAATAAACGCCCTTTTCTAATTAAATAGTGTCCATTTTCGTCATTCGTGACTGATGAGATCAGGGCTTCTCCACAAGCTTGCCAATTTTCATTGGCGGCTAATCTATATAAATCCCGTAGAAACAATCAACGTATATATCTATAACGGTTTAGCCAACCCAAAGCAATCGCTAAGGCGGCATTTCTATTTCTACCCTAACGAGTATTGCCAGGCCACAACCTGGAGGCCCTCGCCTTGCAAGATTGGTTGGGTGATCGAGTCCAGTTAGAGATAGGCCAATTGGAGATAGATAAGTTGTTTACGGTGTATTGCTTTATGCAGGGGATTTATTCGGGGAAATCGCAGAATTAAGCGCAGAGTCTCAACTAGGCGAAGTTGGTATAACTTTACAGAAAATCCATCATATGTTCTAGGTATGAATCGATCAAACTTTCTCGAGAGTGGAAATTAGGGTGGTAATCTATATCACTCTTTGGCTGAATGCGATCGCGATTGAGTTAGAACCCCAGCATAGGGGCAATGAAATAGCGATGTCCAGAAAGTTCTCTCAACCGGAATAGGCGCTGTAGGCAATTGGTGAGTCAAAGGAACGCCTACAACCCAGTTTTATGTATCTGTTAGGTGGATAGCGGAACCAACGCTGCGAATTAGAACCCTAATGTAAATGGACAGATAATATCTATCAGAATCACTGCCCGTTACCGTTTGATCACAAGACTCCAGATTGCATGAATGCCGGCAAAACACTGAAACACACCCTTTTTGAAAGGTTACTTGAAACACACAGGAATGATCTAATTCTCTGCCTGAAAGATTTCTGGTTTGCTTCAGCGACTGTGCTTAATAAATGTTGTTTCCGTAAAAACGTTGCTTAGGGTATATTCCCACTACTAAACTCGAATTCAGATACAAGCAGTGAATAGCAAATCGCACCCAATAATTATTCCAAGGAGATACTCATTAACCCAAGGGATATTGAACATAGTGAAAGGCTCAAAGCACACAACTAGCAAGCCAAATTTGGGAGGTTTTGTACGTATGTTGGTATTTTTTTCTACAGGGCGTCACCTGATTGAGTTCAAAGATTCCGAACAAAAGATCTGGAATTGCGTCTCCACTTTTTAAGTAGGATAACCCCGGTCTCTCTGCGACATGTAACCGCTATCTCAGAGGCAAGGGGCGTCAACTCAAGCCGGGCCAGTCTTTCAAAAGCAGACTATGGGCTTTTACAATTAGCCCTAAGTTTCTGTGCTGAATGTCGTTAGCTATAGGGATTTTCCCGGCTCGCAGAGGTGAAGACAGATATCTTGTCCATTAATACCCATAATACCCACAATCATTCCCCATCGTTCACTAATCATGTCTAAAACCTGTAAGCCCTCTGAGCTAAAAACAGATTCAATCCTAACTGCTTTTCTTTCCCAAACGCATAGGGTCGATTTTTCTGGAAAAATCCCGGTTGACCCGATTACTCATCTCAGTCCAGCTATTGAAGCGAACAGTTTTTATTTTGGCAATCCTAAATGGGCTCAAACCTACTTTGAAGCCTGTCACCGAGATCAAGCCTTCAAAGCGCGTTGGCAGGCAGCCACAGGCAGTTGGGACGATAAGATCGTAGTCGATGTGTGTTGTGGTCCTGGCAACCTGTATGCAACCCTGGGGGGGAAGCCAAGAGTACTGATTGGGATTGATGTCGCCTATGGTTCGCTGGAGATGGCCCAGCAAATTGGCTATACTCCCCTCTTGGCGGACGCCCATAATATCCCCCTGACCTCTGGTTTTGCGGATATTGTGGCCCTTAATGCAGCCATCCATCACTGCGAGGACATGGTTCAGGTGCTCAAAGAATCTGCTCGGCTAGTCCGTCCTGGAGGCTTGTTAGTGATCGATCACGACCCTCAACTCCAGGCCTGGAACTATAGAGGATTAGGGCTTTTGTTGTACAAAATTCGACATTTGATTTATCAAGGCTGTTTGCCCCATTTGCATTTTGCCCCCGAGGAACGAGACTTTGCCCTAGCGACAGAGATTCACCACCAACCAGGCAAAGGCGTAACCGCAGAATTGCTGACCCACACCTTAGAGCCGCTTGATTTTACGGTTAACCTATATCCCCATAACCAAGCTGTTGGGGCCGAGGCGCTTGAGGGTATTCAAGGCCATCCTCCTCATTGGCGGTATCGGATTGGTCAACTATTATCGGGGATTAATCCCACTACTCCGGAAGCCGCCCTTTCTATCCTGTGCGTCGCCAAGCGGAATCCTTAGTTATCAGAAGTCATCACTCATTCGCGCCCAGGGACA
>JAKSDM010000193.1 GCA_022360135.1 Pseudanabaenales cyanobacterium
ATCGGTCACACGCAGGCCGCCTCAGGCATTGTCAATTTGATCACGGCCGCGCTCGCCTTGCATCATCGCGCCATTCCGCCGTCCTTGAACTTCGAATCGGCCAATCCGGACATCAATTTTGAAGGCAGTCCATTTTATGTGAACACGGCTTTGAAGCCTTGGGAGTCTGCCCAACGTTTTGCTGCCGTCAGTTCCTTCGGTCATACCGGCACCAACGCCCATGTGTTGCTCGGCGATAGTGGTCAGCAGCAGTCCCTGGATCAGACGGTCGACGATCAGCAACCGGTGATGATCGTGTTGTCCGCCAAGAGCAAAGACCGGCTGAAGAAATCGGCGGAGCGCCTGCTGCGCCATCCAGTCGGGCGACTACAGGACGTGGCGTACACGCTGCAAGTCGGCCGCCAAGCGATGGAGGTGAGGCTGGGTTTTCTCGCGCGATCGCTGGACGAACTGCGGTCGAAGCTGACTGCCTTTTTGAACGGAACGGCAGACGAAGAGCAGGTCTTTTGCGGCGAAGCGTCGGGGTCGGAGGCGGCGCTTGGCATGTTAGCTGATGATGAAGAAATCGGCCGAGTGATTCGCCATTGGATCGAGGAGGGCCGACATGCAAAATTGCTGAAAATGTGGATCGGGGGATTAGCGGTTGATTGGGATAGTCTTTACGAGCAGGCAAAACCCAAGCGCATTCATTTACCGTCCTATCCTTTTGAGAAAGAGCGTTTTTGGCTGAACGCGTCCGACCAAGCGCCGAATGCGTCTGATGAGGCCACGTCCGATCGAGAGCAAGTCGAGCCGTGCTCGCAAGCTGCCGCCGGGGGATCGCCTCATGAAATCTTGACCTTTGAGGAAACCTGGCAGCCCGCATCTCTCGTTCGGAAACCCATCCCTACACGAGGCGCTGTGGTTTGCGTTCTTGACGATGCTCCCGAGCAACGTGCGGTGTGCGACGCCTTGCGGGCGCTGGCGACGGATACCCGATGGGAGCTGGTGCAAGACGACGGCGCAGATGCACTGGAAAAGGCATTCACGACAATTCGCCAGAGGGCCGGAGATCCTGATGCTCTGTTTGATCTGCGCACCATCGGCAATGCCTCTGCGCTCAAGAACCCTGCCAACATCGCTCGGCTGATCCAAGCCCTGGCGAAGGCCGCGCTCAAACCCGCGCGGGCGCTGATCGTTTGTCCGTTCGATAGCGAACTGCAGCAGTGCTATGCAGACGCATGGGTTGGGTGCGAGAAGTCGTTGCGAAGGATCCTGCCACAGACCAAAGTCGTTGTTGTAGGAATGCGCCTCGCCGCTCCATCCAAGTCCGCTTCGGTGGCCCATTGTGCGGAGAAGCTGCACGATGAATGGCAATCCACCGAAGCCGAGAGTGTCCTGTATGACCGAGGCCAGCGCTTCGTCGCGCGAGTGCAACCCGCCCGTTTGAAGTTGGACGCCGTCCCCCTGAAGCAAGGCGGAACCTATCTCATCACTGGCGGCGGCGGCGGACTAGGTCTGCTGTTGGCGGAACATCTGGCCAACAAACACCAAGCCAATCTTGTGTTGACGGGCCGCTCGGACCTGGCGCCGGAAAAGCGATCGCGACTTAATGCCTTGATCAAACTGGGCGGCGGCGTGATGTATTTGAAAGCAGACGTTTGCGACGCTAACGCAATGAAGTCGGCCGTGACGAGGGCCAAAGAGCGATTTGCCGTGATCGATGGCGTGATCCACGCGGCAGGTGTTGAATCGACACAGACAATTCTTGAAATGAAAGCGTCCGATTTCCAGCGGGTGATCGATCCGAAAATCAACGGGACTCTGGTTCTGGATCAAGCGCTCAAGGATGAGCCGCTGGATTTTATGGTCTATTTCAGCTCCAGCGCCGCCATCCTGGGTGACTTTGGCGCCTGCAATTATGCAATTGGCAACCGGTTTCAGACGGCATTCGCCCGGCGCCGCAATGAACTTGTCACCCAAGGCGGTCGGCATGGGAAGACCGTGGTCATTAACTGGCCTGTTTGGAAACAGGGCGGCATGGGCGCGGACAAAGGCGATCAAACGGACTTTTATCTTAAAACCAGTGGCCAGCGCGCGCTCGAAACGCAAGAGGGGCTTGAATTGTTTGAACAGCTTCTATCCGACCAGCGCAGGCAGCATCTGGTATTGGTTGGGAAGCGCGAGCGGGTATTTCAGTTTTTGAACTCAGACGGTGCGTCCAGGGTCCGCGCCGCAAATCCGCCGATCGGTCGCGGCCGCAAGCCTGAAATGAAGGGATTCAGCGTCGAGGAGTGTGTGCTGTGGGATCTGCGGGAGCTGGTCGGATCGCTATTGAAAATCAAGCGCGCGCGACTCAAGGCAGACGCGAATTTCGCGGATCTCGGTTTCGATTCGATCAGTCTGGCCGAGTTCGCCGAGGCG
>JAKSDM010001666.1 GCA_022360135.1 Pseudanabaenales cyanobacterium
AGTCGTACTCATACCAGTACATCTCAACTTTTCCTGGTTGCACATGTTTATGACCAGGCTTTCGCGAAAACGCGGCGCGATCGAGGCCCCTTGCTTTTGCAGGTGCTCTATGAGGTAATGACAAGGAAGCCAGGGATATCGTTACTCGTGAAAAGCCTTGAATTCCCAGATCTCCGGGTTTTTAAACAACCCGGAGATCTCTCTCCAGTCAACGCTCCAAAAAGTTAGGGAGTTATTACTATAATTCTGGGTAAATAAGGAGAATCCATTACATGGCTACAGCTTATACCAACCGATTAGTTTCAAAGATTTTGGATTCCCTTAAGAAATACTTAACAGAAGAATATCAGGAAAGACTGGATCGGATCATCCTATTTGGTTCCCATGCTCGGGAAGAAGCAGCAAACACATCGGACATTGATGTGTTAATCGTGCTGAATGATCTGGTCAATATTAGTGAGGAATTAAATCGCACCAGTCAGTTTGTTGCGCAGCTCTGTTTGGAGCATGACTTGCTGATTTCTCGGCTCTTTCTGCCGCGATCGCGCTTTGAAACCGAAAACTCTCCTCTCCTGCGCAATATTCGGCAGGAAGGCATAGCGCTATGAGCCCTGAGAGCAAGCTTTAATAGACAAAACCCTTCTTCCAGTAAAATTTCCATGACCCTACAAGAACTACGACAAGCTATCTACCAACTGTCTGCAGAAGAACAACTTGCACTGTTAGAAACTCTGCTCCAAGCTCTGAAAGCCAAGCCAAAAAAATCAGCTGACCGCCATGCCCTAGTCAGCCAGCTGCGAGGCTGCCTCAAAAAACCGAGCCAACCCGCACCCACAGATGCTGATATCGAATCAATGCGAGAAGAAAGGCTGGTGGAGAAGTATCTTGCGTGAGAGTACTGCTGGACACAAATATCATTCTCGACTTCTTCCTGGAGCGAGAGCCTTTTTTTAACCATGCATCTAAACTTTTTGATGCGATCGCCGACAGGAAAATAGAAGGTTTTATTACAGCATCCAGCATTACTGATATCTTCTATATCTGCAGACGCCAAACTCAGAATTTCGAAGAAGCAAGGCAAATTCTCGAAACAACTCTGGCGCTTCTGAGCATTTGCCCCGTAGATCGAGACATACTTGAAACTGCTCTCAAATCTAGTTTGGCTGATTTTGAGGATGCAGTACAAATCGCATGTGCTGAAGCTCAAAGCCTAGAGGTAATTATTACCCGCAATTCCCAAGACTTTCAAACAGCCAATATTCCGGTGATGTCGGCAAGTCAACTAAGGGAGCAGCTAAAGGATTAATTTTATGTATTTTTATTGTGTTTTGCATACAAAAAGCAGAACCATAAAACTGGCTCCACTTTTTTGTCGTCAATAAATCAATTTAGATTACCTCTGACCTGTCAAACCAGCTTCAGGTCAGGATATTCGGCAATCACCTCATCCGAAGTTAAGGTTTCACCCGAGGCTTGAGGCGTCCAAAGGACTTCAACCGCCAACAACTTTTCACTCGGGATAGCGCCGATTTGACTCAGCGCCCGGCGCAAATCCTGAGAACTATTGACATTCGGTAAGTCGAGCTTGCCTTGAGTGCCGACTAGAAGGGTGGCGATAATGTACTCGCCAGGGGCGCCTGCAACCTCTGGGCTCAGTTCGCCAGTCGATTGCAGATTAGGGCGGGCAGCGGTTTGCTGAAGCCGATTATTCACATTTGAAACGGTCTCGGCGGTAAATTTACTACGCTCGGTCAAGGCTAACCGATTGAATTCAAGTTCCGCTGACTCCAGCCGACTCTGCTTAGACTCAGTCGCTGCATAAGCCCAGAACTCAGGATGACGCAGCAAAGAAAGCGTAGTTTCCTGGAGCACCTGGGTTAATCCGGCGGAAGAGGAAGTATCGGCGGTTTCGGCAATGCGGTTAAGGTCTTCTTGTAAGCCTCTGGCCTCAGCCAATAGCCCCACCTGAAGACGAGCAATCGAAACGGGAGGATTGCTCTGGCGCTCGATGGTATATTCTTCACGCGCGCTTTGGAAGGTGCGGACCAGGAAGTTGGCGATGATAATGAACAAGAAGAGGGTAAACAGCCCACCGCCGCCAAAACCAAAGATGGGCATAATGAACGGGAATCCAAACCCACCGCCGGGATAATAACCGCCTCCCGAGGGGCCTCGGTAAGTTCGACTGGGTGGAGAATAGGGACGACTAGGCGCTCTAAAGCTGCCGCCGCCAATTCGCCCCCCAGCTCTAGCAGCCAGGGCGCTATCAGAGTGCCCCAGCAGCAGAGTCAGGATGAGGCCAATAACAACAAGGGATTTTAAAAACGGCTGAATGAATTTACTCAATTTTTTAGGCATACCAGACTCTCTATCGCCAAACTCTACCAGACGGCTTTCTTTTAATTTACCGTTTCTAGGGTTGCGATCGCAGCGGACTTAAGGCCAGCTTTAGACGGATATCCGCCCTGGAGGAAGGGAGTTTCATCCACCCCCGACGATAGTAACAATTTCTAAGCGATCGCCCTCCTGCATTTGAGTCTGGTCCCAGAACTGTCGATGGAGAATCTCGCCATTATATTCCACCGCAATTAATCGAGGATTAAACTTCAACTGGTTGAGCAATGCTGGCAAATTAGTTTGGGGAGGGCAAAGTGTGGCCTCGCCATTGACCTGCAGATGAACCAGATCTTGAGGTTGAGACGCATTAGACATATTTAATTTAAGTTGAATTTCCTGGGTGATCAGCCGCTTACTCATGAGGTCGCTTGGATTGCTTTGAGGGTTTGGCGATGGGCCAGCTGAGCGACAAAATACTGAGTAATCAAAGTGGGTTGCTCTGCATTCATAATTGCTCGCACAACAGCGACCCGTTCAGCGCCTGCATCTAGCACTTCGTGCAAATTATTCGTGTCGAGGCCGCCGATGGCGAACCAGGGGACCTTGGCATGGGCGGCGGCATGGCGGATATAATCTAGCCCTGCCGCCGCTTTACCCGGCTTAGTCGGGGTTGCATACACCGGACCAACGCCAATGTAGTCGGCTCCTTCCGCGATCGCTCGCTGCATTTCATGCGGATTTGTGGTCGAACGACCAATCAAGTAATGAGAGCCTAAGATTTGCCGAGCTGTCGAAATCGGCAAGTCCTGTTGACCCAAGTGAACCCCATCCGCATCAACCGCCAGCACTAAATCCACTCGATCATTAATGATCAACAGAGCGCCATAGCGATGACAGAGGTCCTTGAGCTGCTTGGCTGCTTGAAGGCGAATATAGTCATCAGCAGATTTCTCCCGATACTGCACGATAGACAGCCCCCCCTGAAGGGCCGCCTCCACAATGGAGAGCAGATTCTCTGAGGGCGACGTCACCAGATAAGCCCGCGATTGATAAAGCTTTTGACGGCGCTGATGGCCTAGTAGTCGACTTTCTAGGGTGTAAACCTGATATCGCATTTGCTTAAAAGCCGCCCCCATTTCAAGGCTGTGCAGCTTACCGTATTCCTCCAACACCCTCAGGGCTTCCTCTACTCGACAGAAATTAGCCTGAAGCACCTGCTGCAAACTAGCCCGTTGCGCTTCTTGAGGATGGGTTAATTCTACGCCAGGATCGCCTGGGGTATCCCGAGCGGCCCGGATTTCAGGCTTGTGCCAATGAGCTAGGGTTTGACGAAGCTGTTTCAGTTGATTAGTCAGTTCAGTATGATTGAGGCCAAACCGACACCACTCTTCAATGATTCTGAGGCCTTCACGGGCTCGATCTAAATTCGCATCCAGAATGCGATAAATGGACGTTTCGCCTGGCGTCTTGTCGTACCCTAACTTGTTTTCGTGCTGAGGTTCTTGCATCTCATCGCCAGCACAATGGCTGTGGGGTAAGGGGTAGAGTGAGCGGAATTTCGATATTCCGAAATATATGGAAATTTTATCTATGGCGATGTAGCTAGTCTATGAGGGTCTTACACACACTGCTATTTTAGGTGACTGGCTAACTGTGCAATGGCTTCATAAGTATAGATTCAATTAATATTAAACCTCAAAATCAGTCCTCCATTTTTTGTGTAT
>JAKSDM010000525.1 GCA_022360135.1 Pseudanabaenales cyanobacterium
GCGCCTTCTCGCAATGTTCCCGCCAAAAAATCGCAACCTTCCTGCTTTAAGCACAAGCGCTTAACCCCTCGTGAGTTACAAATTGCATCGTTGGTTGCTTTGGGGCAAACGAATGCAGAAATTGGCGCCGAACTTTGGATCACTGAAAATTCTGTGAAGCAAGCCTTAAAGCGAATGTTCCGTAAGCTTGAGGTTTCGTCGCGGGCAGCGATGGTCGCCCAACTTTCAGCCACGAGATATGATTCACCGGAGGTAAACTTAGCTTCATTTAACTTGATGTTGAACTCCCCTCAATAATATCCTCTTCCTTGGGCTCTACCATGACTATTTTCCAGGATGCCTTTATTTCCTATGGCCGGGCGGACAGTAAAGCCTTTGCAACTCAATTGAATCAACGATTAATTGCTGAAGGGTTGACCGTTTGGTTTGATTTTAAAGACATTCCCCTAGGAGTAGATTACCCAAAGCAGATTGATGAGGGGATTAAGAAAGCCCATAACTTCCTGTTCATCATCTCCCCCCACTCGGTTAACTCACCCTACTGCCGTCTGGAGATTGAAATAGCGCTGAAATGGAATAAACGCATCATTCCGCTGCTTCATGTAGAGGAAATTAGTCGGGAGACGTGGCGACAGCGCAACCCCACAGGCGCCGAAGCCGATTGGCAAGCGTACACTGCTGCCGGAGAACACTCCAGCTTTGCCAACATGCATCCCGTCATTAGCAAAATTAACTGGGTTTATTTCCGCCACGGGCTAGATGACTATGAACAAGCAATGCAGGGACTTCTCGCTATCTTTGAGCGGCAGAAAGACTATGTGAATTTGCACACGCGCTTGTTAGCCCAAGCCCTCGAATGGGAGCGGCAGCATAAGCGATCGCGCTATCTCCTGGTGGCGGAGGAGCGACAACAGGCCGAAGACTGGCTCTTAACCCGCTTTACCGATGAACAGCCCCCCTGCATCCCCACCGATTTGCATTGTGAGTTGATCACAGAAAGTTTGAAGAATGCCCGTAACCTAATGACTCAGGTGTTTCTGGCCTATGCTGAAGAGGATAAAGCCATTTCGGAACAGGTGCGTCGGAGTCTGATGCGGACTGGATTGACGGTGTGGACCAATACGACGGATATTCAAATTGGCGCAGAATTCCAGGCCGCTATTTATCAAGGGATTGAAGCAGCTGATAATCTGGTCTACCTGCTGTCCCCCGCCTCGTTGCGGTCTAGCTACTGCCAACAGGAATTGGACTACGCCCTATCGTTGAATAAACGGGTGATTCCAGTCTTGGTTAAGCCGATGGATGAAACCCCCATTCCCGATACCCTCAAAACGCTACAATATATCGACCTCACTGATAACGTAGCGGATGCCGACTACCAAAAAGATGAAAGCGATCTGCTGCGAATTTTGCGCCAGGACGCCGATTATTACGACAACCATAAACAATTGTTGGTGAAGGCGCTGAAATGGAAACAGCAAGATCGCAACACCAGTATTTTGCTACGGGGGTATAATCTGCGTCACGGCGAAAAATGGCTGCAACTGGGGAAGCAGCGGCTCCAGCATCGACCCACCGCTCTACATGAAGGATTTATTGAGGAAAGTTTACGCCAGCCGCCAGCCGCTTCATTAGATGTGTTTATCTCCTATTCTCGGGCGGATGCGGATTTTGCCCGGAAGCTAAATGACGCTCTGCAGCTTCAGGGGAAGACCACCTGGTTTGACCAGGAAAGTATTGCGGCGGGAACAGCGGACTTTCAGCAGGAGATTTATCGGGGGATTGAGGTGTCGGATAACTTTCTGTTTATTCTCTCTCCCAATTCAATTCAATCGGAGTATTGCGCCGATGAAGTGAACTATGCAACTGGCTTAAATCGACGGATTGTGACAGTGCTGTGTCGGCCCATTTCCACGGCTGATTTGCATCCGGTGTTAGCCAAGGTGCAGTGGCTCGATTTTAGTCAACAAGATGAGAGTTTCAGCCATCAGTTTAATCGCTTGGTCCGTGTCCTAGAAACCAATCGGGAGCATGTCCACAGCCACACCAAATGGTCGCAACGGGCGCTGGAATGGGAGCACAAAAACCGGAGTGAAGATTTATTACTGCGCGGCAATGAGTTGGCGATCGCCCAAGAATGGCTAAAGCAAGCCCTGGCGCAACGGCAACTACCCGCAGTGACAGACTTACAAAAAGCCTTAATTGAATTTAGTCAGGCCAGTGTGGATACCGCCATCCAACGAGAAAAGCGTCAAGAAAAGATTTTGAGGATCTTGCTAGCGGGGGTCAGCGCCGCCTTGGTGGTTGCAGTAGGAGCCGGAGCCTTAGCCTTTCGGCAATCTCAACAGGCGACTAAAAGTCAAATTCAAGCCTTAAGTCAAGCTTCCCAAGCCTCATTTACCCTGAATCCCAATTCATTCCAGGCGTTATTACAAGCCTTAGAAGCCGGAACACGCTTGAAACAGACATTTTGGCTGCAGCAAGACGCTGCGCTGCGGGCTGAGGTGATGACGGTTTTAGGCCAA
>JAKSDM010000652.1 GCA_022360135.1 Pseudanabaenales cyanobacterium
AAAAAGCCGACAGCAATCGCTTGCGATCGCGCAAAAGCGGATTGTAATGCTCATGAGCAACCACCTTGAGGGGAACCACCGTTTTGCCGTCATCCCAACATAGCAGTCGATACCGTCGAGTGACTGGAATTCTGATCGCATTTCGCATTCCATTGAGCCGCTTCCCAGCCAATTGCCAATAATCAGTTCCCTGGGCTAACGCCGTCAATACCTGTCTAGCTTTTAACACGATAGTGACGGGTAACCCCTTTAGATCGATCTCATCCTGATCAAATCGGGCTTGCCATTGTCGTCGTTTAGTCTGTCGGCTTGCCAGAGCCGCCTGTTTCACCACAGCTTTGGCGGCGCAGCAATGGCAAAACTTACCAAACCCCCGATGTCCACACTTAAACCGTTTCCGATGTTGTCTACTACGCCGACTCATCTTACGACACCACCCATGCCTCAGCATTTTCAATAAAGCGAGCCGCCCCCGCCAAAACTTCCCCATAGCGCCGAAACAGTTCCTGCCCCGCCTCGGCATCGAGATACCCACATAGAACGCAAATTCAAGCCAAGTCTGCGTTTCCGCCGCTTCCGCCTTCACCTCGTTGAGATTGGCGATAAAGGCTCCTTTATAGCGTCGCTTTTGCCATGCTTCTGCTAAATTGGCGCAGACTGACCGCGACGATCTGAGGATTTGCTCGGGAAGAAATAGAGTCCTGGCGCCCGCTATTCCGGCCATTTCGCTTGCACCGCTTTACTGGTGTGAATCGGTCCATTGTCTTGGGCAATCACCCAAATGCGTTTTGTCCCCTTGGATTTGGGCTTCAAGCTTTTTTTGAGACGCTCTCCAAGTGATGGGCTAAGGCAGAGCGGATAGAGAAAAAAAACTGTCAAAAGTCGATAGACAGAGTACTACCTTCCGAGGCGCTTCGTTATAATTTCGTTATAATACTGAATAATTTCGTTATAATACTGAATGTATTACATCGAACTTTCTTAGCAATTGGAAGGCATTTGTGTCTCAGACATTACCGCCCGGTAGCTTTGGATTGCCTATCGTCGGTGAAACCCTTAGCTTCTTAAACGACCCTGCCTTTGCAGATAAGCGGCAGGAAAAGTATGGATCCATCTTCAAAAGCCATATTCTGGGTCGTCCCTCGGTCGTGATGGTGGGTCCAGAGGCCAATCGCTTCATTCTCTCCAGCCACATGCGCCACTTTTCCTGGCGAGACGGCTGGCCGGAGACGTTTAAGGAACTACTAGGGGAATCCCTATTTTTGCAAGAAGGCGAAGCGCACCAGCGTAACCGCAAACTGCTGCGTCCCGCCTTCCATGGCAAGGCGCTGGAAGGTTACCTGGACACGATGAAGCAGATTACCCAAACCTACCTGAAAAAGTGGGAAGCGAGGGGCGACTTCACCTGGTTTGGGGAAATGAAGCAACTCACCTTTGAGATCGCCAGCATCTTACTCTTGGGCAGTGAGCCGGGAGAAATGACAACTCGCCTATCTCAGTTGTTCGGCGATCTCAGTGCAGGCTTATTCAGCCTACCCTTGCGATTCCGCTGGACGCCCTATGGTCGGGCGCTTTATGCTCGAGATCAGGTGCTGGCTCACATTGAGCGGGTAGTGCGCGATCGCCAACAGCATCCCACTCAAGACGCCTTAGGTCTGTTGGTGCAAAGTCGAGACGAAGAAGGCGGTAGTCTGAGTTTGGCGGAAATCAAAGTTCAGGCCCTGCTGATGCTATTTGCCGGACACGAAACCACCACCTCCATGCTCACCTCTTTGGTAATGTCTTTAGCTCAGCATCCAGCGGTATGTAACCGCGCCCAAGCTGAACAGGATATGCTGGCGGCTGAAGGCCCATTAAACTTAGATCAGCTTAGGCGCATGCCTTATTTGGAACAGGTTTTGAAGGAAGTCGAGCGACTCTACCCTCCTGTCGCTGGCGGCTTTCGGAGAGTAATTGAGTCGTTTGAATTCAATGGCTACCAGGTGCCCAAAGGGTGGCAGGCGCTTTACCGCATCAACGCCACCCATCGGGATCGTCGTTGCTATTCAGAGGCTGAGCAATTCGACCCCGATCGCTTTAGCCCCGAACGAGCCGAACATAAGCAATATGAATTTAGTTTAGTGGGATTTGGCGGCGGTCCCCGCATTTGTCTAGGACTGGCCTTCGCCCAAATGGAAATGAAGCTTGTCGCCGCTTATCTGCTGCGAAACTATACCTGGGAACTGCTGCCCCATCAAGACTTGACGATGACGCCGATACCTACCCTACGGCCAAGATCCGGCCTGAAGGTGCGATTGAGAAAGCGGTGATGAATTAAAGGAAGGATGAAGAGGGGCAGGGCAGGCAGGCGAGGTAGGGGAGGCGGAGAACTCATTGCCGGGGGTGCGCCTAAACAGCTTTACAGCTAATCTCTAACTCAGTCTAACGATCAAGACGGCGATGGGTCGCACTTTCTGCTCGAAATGGTATTCGCTGTAATCAGCCAGGTCATCAATGCCTATCACGTTTAGGAGCACTTCGGCGGCTAGCCAAACGCTTACTCGAATAAAAAATGTTTTCCAATGCACCTTCATGATTCCTCTCCTTAGAGAGCAAGCAACTGAGTTTACTAATCAGCATTTGAACGGCAAGCAATGTCAACAAATGGAATCTTGAATTTCAGGTAACTTTTAATCCCATACTTCATATCTATCGAGTAATCGAGAAAAAGTCGGGAAGGGTTAATTGCTCGCTGATCTTGTATTCCTGATTTAAGACTCCCCCATTCCAGCGGTTAAATTCGCTAGGTGAAACACTGAATTTTGGGTTACGACTTTCCAAGATTCGGTAGATTCTCTTAAGCATGAGCGGTAGGTGCGGGAAGTTTTCCTAAGGTAAGCAACACGCTGGTAAAGACTGATTCCAGATCAAGACTAATCGCGATCGCGAGCTGATTCCCCAGCGCCAGCTACGCAATCTGTTTTTAATCTTTGATTAACCTGATCTCTTAAATAGGCTGACTACAATTGAGGCAATTGAGGCTAAATGATAGGAGTAACCCATGGTGCAGAGTTTGTTAGAACAGCTGCGAAAGATGACCGTTGTAGTCGCAGACACGGGAGATATTCAAGCCATTGAGAAATTCACGCCACGGGATGCGACTACCAACCCTTCGCTGATTACGGCAGCAGCGCAAATGCCCCAATATCAGCCAATTGTGGATGAAACTCTCCTCAAAGCAAAAGTAGATGCGGGGGCCAATGCTACTGAGCAGGAAATCGTTTCACTCGCTTTCAAGCGCCTTGCGGTCGCCTTTGGTTTGAAGATTCTGGAGATCATTCCAGGTCGGGTATCCACCGAAGTGGATGCGCGTTTGTCTTTTGATACGGATGCCACGGTCACCACAGCTCGAGATCTGATTGCCCAGTATGAAGCTGTCGGGGTATCGCGCGATCGCATTTTGATCAAAATCGCCTCTACCTGGGAGGGGATTCAGGCTGCCGAAGTTTTGGAGAAGGAGGGCATCCACTGCAATCTGACTCTGTTATTTGGCATTCATCAAGCGATCGCTTGCGCTGAAGCAGGCGTCACCCTGATCTCCCCCTTCGTGGGCCGCATTCTTGACTGGTATAAGAAGGATACCGGGCGGGAATCCTACCCGCCTGAGGAAGACCCCGGCGTTCAGTCCGTCACCCGCATCTATACCTACTACAAAAAGTTTGGCTACAAAACTGAGGTAATGGGCGCCAGCTTCCGCAATATTGACGAAATTACAGAACTGGCAGGCTGCGACCTTTTGACTATTTCGCCCAAGTTGCTTGACCCACTTAGTTCCACTGAAGCAAATTTGCCTCTCAAGTTGGATGCCGCTAAAGCAGCTGAAGCCGATATCGAAAAAATCCCCATGGATAAGGCCGCCTTCGACAAGATGCACGCCGAAGACCGCATGGCCTCCGAAAAGCTAGCAGAAGGCATCAGCGGTTTTACCAATGCTCTGATTTCGCTGGAAAAACTTCTGGCCGAGCGTCTGGCTCGCTTGGAAGGGCAAGAATTGGTCAGCCATGCCGCCGAGGATGTTTTTCGCACCTATGACCTGGATGGCGATGGCTTCATTACCCGTGAAGAGTGGATGGGAACCGACGCCGTCTTTGACGCCCTGGATATGGATAGCGATGGCAAGATTACGCCCGAAGAGATGGGCGCAGGCTTAGGCGCCGCTTTTAAACTGGTGGAAGTCTAACTAAACGTAGGCAGGGTGTAGGGTGGAATGGCACTGAAATAAGCGTTTATAAATCGCTAAAAGCCCTGATATTCCGTAGGGTGGGCATTGCCCACATGGCTTATTTCAGTGCCATTGGGTGTAGGGGGTAGTTCAGGCAAAGGAAAATAGACAGGGTAGGTAAGGGATCAGAAGGCGCTCTGTACTGGGAAGCCGCCATATACCCCGGCTACCATTGACCATATACCCCCTACTATCTATTTCTTATCTATTTCTTAATTTGGCCGCCGGATAGGGATGGTAATGGTGATATATAGAGCCGGTCGAACAGGCACTCCCAAAGAGTTCCATAATGTCGCTGGATTAATCATTGCATTAGGGCGCATACTCAGCAATAAACTGCCATGTCCTTGTAATTCAGGCGCTAGCAACTCTTCTGCAAGCGGTTGGTGCTTTAGAAAGGAGATAAGAGCCTCCGATAGCAATTGATGCGTACCTAACCAGGTATGGTCTCGAGCGCTGATTAAGAATGATACATCAAACCAGCAAGTTGTGCTCAGAGATGAAGATTGGGGTGGCGGGTTAATTAACTCTGAATTGGCTGGATATATCTCTTCCTCTTTTGAGCATTCTGAAATGCTATAGCAGTAGAGATTGAATCCCGGTTGTCCGGATAACTCGCTACCGGGAGGATTGAAATCGATGAACTCTGTGCTACTTAAGGAAGTGTCTCCCACAAGAATATTGGCTAGAGTTTGGGCGACAGCCGGAAGCATAGGGGGTGCGGCACGAGTATTCTTGATCCCTAAGGTTAGGTAGGTGTCAGGGTGTTGGTTATTAGACCTAGGTATAAACTTTACCCAATCAACCCTTCAGAATATGCCAAGGAATCTGACGGTTATTAGCAAGTTGACGAGAGAGTAGCGCTGCGCCGGTGCGATTGATATGGCTGGGGTCAGCATAAAGCGCGTTTTGCCCAGTCCATTGCTGGAGTAGATCGACTACTAGGAAGCCTTGAGCATTACTTTGTTGTCGGAGGAAGGTTTGGAACTGGCGCTCAAGTCTCAAACGGACAGGATCGAGATAATCTTGGCTGAGGGGTAAGTTGACAAACCCAAGGGGAATCTCTTGCGCTTGGGTGAAGGCGATAATCGACTCCATTGCGCGAGTCTGAATTCCCCTTAACGTAAAGGACTGATAGGCGCCATCGTACCGACCCTCTACCCGAGGATAGCGGCGATAGTAGACGGCGGGATCAAATTGATCGGCAATCGGCAAAAATCCATAGGCATTGATGTTACTCAATGGCGGAGTCGCTATTGAGGGGGAAAGCTCCGCTTCTGCTGGCAATTCTAGTGTGGGTCGGACACCAGTTTGGAGAGTGCGATAGCCAGGAGAGTTAAGAATGCTGTTAAAGGTGCGATCGCTGCGGCCACTGTTTAACGCCCGAGAGCCTCCCGCCCATAGAATCAGCTTGGGCAACTGCTCCGGGCTGAAGAGCTGCTGCAAGATAAAGTCTACCACTTGGGCCGTGGCCCCATTGACCCCAAAGTTGAACACCTTTAGGCCAGGATATCCCTGAGCCGCCAGCGCTTGCTGCAATATCTGCGGGTCAATCCCTTGCAGGGATCTTGAGCTGCCGATAATCAGCACATCTGGAACGCCTACCGTAGCCAGATAGGATAAATAGATTACCCATTGCTCATCCAAAATCTGGCTGCCCAGAGATGGGTAGATTCTCGGGAAGCTAGTCGCGGCCGCTCGTTGCTGAGCCACTATCAGGTTGCTGACATATTCTTTAGCTTTGCGTTGGGCAAACACCCGCTGGGGACTGCCCGCTGGCAGCGATTGCATCAAAGAGATCGCGTCCGCCCATCCTCGCGCTACTTCATCCCATTCTGCGGCGGAGCGGGCAGTCTGCGTCAATCTAGCCGTTTCCTCGGCTCGGTTGATTGCCTGACTTAAGAATTTCTTGGGAGAGATATTCTCAAATGCTTGTTGCTGGAAAAACTGCACTGTAGAGGGATTCATGATAGGGCCCGAGATCGGAACAGGCGCCTTAGCTGTTTGCACGCTCCAACCCCTCAATAGCACCCCAATACTGAGTAAAAGGATTGCCCAATAGCGAAAGCGACGACTGAACATATCACCTTACCAGCCGCAAATACTCGACCTTGATACAGACCTCCATAATTACATTTAAGCCCGCACCAATGGCCTTTTGGGCGGCGGCTTGATCGGCAATGTCAAGTTGTGTCCAAAGGGTTTTGGCCCCAATTGCGATCGCGGCGTCCACAATCCCGGGCAAATACTCAGCACGCCGAAAGACATTAACGATGTCTATCGGCTGCGGAGTCTTTTGCAGTGAGGCATAGCAGGGACGACCCTGAATTTCTTTCCAGCTTGGATTGACTGGGTAGACTTGATAGCCCTGCCGCCGCAGGAATTGTGCAACTTGATAGCTGGGGCGATTGGATTTGGCGGAATGACCCACAACGGCAATGCGTCTGGCTTGGGTTAGTATCTGTCGCAATGCAGTATCGTTCCCTTTGATATCTGGCATAGGATCGATCCCCCAAACGCTAATGATAAAGTGCCTAAAGAGTATTAGTTAAACAGCTAACCGCCATAAGTCGATGCCAGTTATCCACAAAATTGTTGAATTTGAGACTGATTCGGGAATTGGAATCTATAACATTACCCCTCAAATCAAAGATTTTATTGAGTCTGTATCGATCAAAAATGGTCAGATTTTAGTCTTTTCTCGTCACACGACAACGGCGTTAGCCATTAATGAATATGAAGTTAGACTCCTAAAAGATATCAAAGTTTATCTCAGAAAATTAGCGCCTGAAACAGACAACTATCTCCATAATGATTTACATCTTCGGGATGTTCCTGACGATGAACCCATGAACGCTCATTCTCATCTCATGGCCATGACTCTCAGCAACAGTGAAGTGGTTCCAATTGTAGATGGGAAGCTGGCGCTAGGAACCTATCAATCGGTTCTGCTGTTTGAACTGGATGGTCCTCGTAAACGCACGGTGTTTTTTCAGGTTTCTGGAGAGTAGCTATCCGGGGTATTCGCTATAACCCTGGAAATCGCCCTCTATATTTAGGATGAACCTTCAGAGATTGCGTTCTAAGCTATTGATTAAGCTTATTATCAGACATCGCCTAATTAGACGAATCTGTGAAAGTAAATTCTAAAATCGAAACATAGTGTTCTAGGAGTGGACTGGCGATGAATCATGCTTATCGGGCGCTCAAACAGGTGTCGATGGTTCTCTTAATCAGTTGTTTGACTCTCATTTTTGGATGTTCTACAGCGCCTAAAGGGCCAATAGCGCAGGCCATGATTAATAGCACCGCTAACCCCGCAACATCACTGGGCATAGCTCAATTCACTGAAACCAAAGACGGGCTTCAGATTCAGGCGAGTTTGACGGGAGCGCCGCAGGGGGCGCATGGTTTTCATATCCATGAAATGGGCAGTTGCGCCGACGGGGGGACAGCCGCTGGCGGCCACTACAATCCAAATAGTGCGCAGCATGGGTTTTTAATTGAAGATGGTTTTGCCAAGGCCCATGCGGGTGATCTGGGTAATATCGTTGTCGTAGAAGATGGCACAGCTGAGCTAGCGGAGACGGTTAAAGGATTGACCCTAACTGAAGACCCATATGCGATCGCTAATCTGTCTGTGATTCTCCATGCGGATCCCGATGACTTTAGTCAACCGACTGGCAATGCAGGGGGCCGGATTGGTTGTGGCATTATCCAACTCAGTGATTCCTAGCGACACGGACAATTTAGCCGACAGCCAACTCGCGAGAAGGGTAATAGTGCATAACCTGCAACTTGCGTGACAATTAGCTTAATAGCTGAGTTAACAAAAATCATGCCGATGGAGATCACTCAGGACGCTTTAAACCAACTCATGGGATTCATTTTCATTGTTGCTTTAATTTACCTGGCGATCGCGGTTGCTCTAGAGCTAATTAAGGGAAAGGCTGAAACCATTCCTTGGTCTGATCGATCTAAATCTCCTCAATCCATTACCCTATCCCAGCCCATCCAGGATTCTATGTTGAGTGCAATGGAGCCAGTTTTAGGCTGGTTTGAACATCTGCCTACTTTGCCTATCTCTGATCAGACAGCCTCCCCTAACCTTGAAGAGCGGACTGAGCTTCCTGGAAATGAACTTGCAGAGCTTGTTACAACTGAGTTAACTGAAACGGTTGCGGCCGCAGAATTAGAGACGGAACCCAGCGCTAAGCCGCCTGAAGCCCAGTCTTATGTAGAGGCGGAACCCCATTTCCCCGATCGGGCGACAGAACACACTGCGGCGGGGAGTTGCTCTCCGGCAGAGGCAAGTGATGATTTGGACAATATACAGGTAACGACAGGAGAGGCTGAAACCATTGTTGAAACCATTGTTGAAGAAACGCCCGAGTCATTGACGACTGAGTTCGAAGATCGCTTTGCATCCCAGGTGGAGAAGACTGATGATGATGAGGCCAGCGAATCTACGCCTGAAGGGGCCATCAAGCCTGATGCGCCAGACCAAGAAGACATTAGGGCGAGGCCGCCTGCGGCTGAGGAACTGACAGAGTGTATAATGGCTGAATTTGAAGGCCTGTTTACCTCTCAAGAAGATGAATCACTTATCGACATATCAGAGGAGCCCTCTATTGATCAGAGTAAACCTTATTTTACCGATAAGGACGTAGAGCATTATCGAGAAGCCTCATCAGAGCCAATGCCCTCGGAATTCGAAGATATCTGGACGCCTGTAGGGAAAACTTACCCCCCCTCAGGGATGACTGAACTGTTTGAAAAGACTGAATTGTTTAAACACCTAGAGGCGCTCTTTAATCCTGAAGTAGAGATTGAATACCTTGACCAGGAGACGCCAACGCCTATCGCAGAACTAGAAGAGTTGGCGGCCCTGGATTTAGATGAACTCTTCTCATTTCCATCGGAGGTTTCCCCTTCGGCGCCATATAGGTCTATGCCTATAGAAGAGCTAGATAGACCAACTGATGAAGAGTTAGAGGAAATCTTTGGGGCTCAACTCAAGGTGATAAATCCTCATTATCAATCAAAGTTGATTGGCTGATATTGCAGACACTCCTCACAGGGTCCCAAAGGATTGACTGCACAGCGTAGATCAGGAGAACGAGCATTGAGTCGGCAGCTAATGTCGCCAATCATAAGGGTGATGGGGTGTGGGGATTTTAGATTTTGGATTTTAGATTTTGGATTGGTTGATGTCTGAATTTTGACGCCTGCCTGCCCCATTGCCGGTTCCCCGTTGCTTATTTCTCCCACTCCCCTAGCTCCTAGCCCCTAAGCCTTCTCAGACTTCGGCTTATACGTAGAAGATACCTGCAACTCCTTGAGTTGTTTCTTGTCTACCCTAGAGGGGGCATTGGTGAGGAGGCAGCGGGCCTGCTGGGTTTTGGGGAAGGCGATCGCGTCGCGAATCGACTCTTCACCCGCCAGCAGCATAACTAGGCGATCCAAACCGTAAGCGATGCCGCCGTGGGGAGGGGCGCCGTACTCAAACGCTTCTAGTAGGAAGTCGAACTTATCACAGGCTTCCTCTGGAGAAAGCTCAATGGTTTCAAACACCTGCTGCTGGATCTCGGGTTGGTAAATCCGCAAACTACCGCCGCCGACCTCGTAGCCGTTGAAGACCAAATCATAGGCTTGAGCGCGGGCGGTCTTCAGTTCATTAAGATCTGCAGGATGGGGGGCGGTAAAGGGGTGGTGCAGCGCCTCCAGTCGTTTCTCATTAGGGTTCCATTCGAACATGGGAAAGTCGGTCACCCAGAGTAGATGGGTTTTACTGGAGTCGATCAAGTCCATTTCCTGAGCAATGGCTTGGCGAAGTCGGTCTAGGGTGGGATTTACCACATTGGCGGGACCGGCCGCAAACAGCAGCAGATAACTGTCAGTCGCCTGAGTCCGCTCTAAGAGCGCTGCTGTCTGTGCTTGACTGAGATTATCTTTAATCGCGCCGATGGTGTCAATCTCATCACCTGCTCGAACTCGAATGTAGGCTAACCCTTTGGCTCCAGCCTCACTCGCCAGCTTAAATAAGTCTCCTCCTGGTTTAATCCGAACGTTGGAAATGGTCTCGTTCCCCCCAGGAATAGGCAGTACCTTTACCAACCCCCCGGCCGCTACAGCGCCGGAGAATACCTTGAAGCCAGACTCCTTCATCAGATCTGACACGTCCACTAACTCTAAGCCATAGCGAGTATCCGGCTTGTCGGTGCCATAGCGGTCCATGGCCTCAGTGTAGGTTAGACGGGGAAAGGGGCGGGGCGGCTCAATCCCCTTTACCGTCTTCATCACATGACAGACAAGCGCTTCATTTAGCTGTAGGATTTCCTCCTGATCCAGGAAACTCATCTCCATGTCCAGTTGGGTAAATTCAGGTTGGCGATCGGCCCGTAGGTCTTCATCTCGAAAGCAGCGAGCAATCTGGTAATAGCGGTCTAAACCTGAGACCATCAGCAGTTGCTTAAAAAGCTGGGGTGATTGCGGTAGGGCAAACCACTCTCCTGGATTCACCCGCGAGGGGACTAAGTAATCCCGCGCTCCCTCTGGAGTAGACCGGGTGAGTATCGGCGTTTCCACCTCAATGAAGCCTTCCTGATCTTCTAAAAAGCGCCGCATTGCTTGGATGATCTGATGGCGGAGCCGCAAATTATGGCTCATCCGCTCCCGCCGCAAGTCTAGATAGCGATATTTCAGCCGCAAATCCTCCCGCACGGGCTCGGGTTCAGCCGTAGAAACCTGGAAGGGCAGCTGCTTGCGCACGGCATTCAGCAACTCAATCTGGTCGGCGTAAATTTCGACTTCCCCTGTCGGTAGTTTGGGGTTAAGTGACTCCGGCGGTCGCTGGCTGACTCGCCCGGTGATCTTGACCACGTATTCGTTGCGCAGGTGTCCCGCCAGTTCATAGGAGTCGGGCGTTCGCTCCGGATCGCTAACAATTTGACCAATGCCCGTGCGATCGCGCAAGTCAAGAAAGATCACACCCCCATGATCGCGGCGACGATCCACCCAACCACAGAGGGTGACAGTTTTGCCAATATGCTCGGATCGGAGTTGGCCGCAATAATGGGTTCGCATAATTAATCACATCGAACGAGAGTTAAACAGAGTGAATCAGTGAACTATCAAAACCCTTCCATTATCCAGCATTACCTGTCCTTTGGGGTTGAGAGGCTGATTTGAGGATTTACAGGAGTTAAGACTTGAAATCCAAAATCCAAAATCCAAAATCCAAAATTCAATCACCCCATTCCCCCCCTTAACAACTACATCATTAGTGCTTCTTGAGTATTTTCGTCGGCTAAGAGGTCTGATTGACGCTGCAGCAGCAAGTTAGTTAGGAGAGAAGTAGGCTGCTCACCGTGGGGCCAGGCGAAGGCATGGCGAAAAGCAGCTTCTTGGCAAGCTCTGAGTTGATCAAAGCCAATCACATCATGGGTTAACAGGTTTTCATACTCGAAGGGGAGCCGGACATTATGCAGACCGGCGTTGTCAGTACAGATGGCAATATCAACCCCGGCATCGAAACAGCGGTCAAAAACCAGCTTAAGCTGATGAATTTCTTGTAAGGTTCCTGTCTTCAGGTAAGTGGTGGGGCAAATTTCTAGGCATTGTTTGCGGGCGGCGACTTGTCTGAGCAGGTCGGGGCGGCGTAGGGGGATCTGAATCCCATGCCCGATCCGCATCAGGTAAGGCAGGAGTTCTGGGTAACAGCCATCGGTCGTTTCGTAAAGATGGCCAGTGGTTTTCACCCCTAAGGACCGGGCATATTGATACAGTTTGACAAACTCAGGCAACCGTTCTTTGTACTGCGCATCTCCCCCCGCCAGGTCAATGGCGCACACATACTCAGGATACTGATGGGCTAAATCGATAATTGCTTGATTTACCCCATCAGGAAGGCGAGAGTGCATGCAGAGAATTTGGCGAGTGATCACGGGGTATTCAGTCTGCTGGCTGGCCCGACCGACCACTTCGACAATTTTCGCCATGGCGTCGATGCGCTCAGTCTGTGAAAGATATTCAGGGGTTCGTAGATAAGGGGTATAGCGTAACTCTAAATAGGCCAGATTTTCGAAAATGTAGGCGCCCCGGATTAAGCGATAGATGAAGTAGGGGAGCGCTTCTTGGGTCTGGACGCTTTCCACCAGAGTGTGGAGTTCCAGATATTCGGCTAGCGTCTTGCGGGGTTGAGTGTAAAATTGCTCAAATGCGGCATAGTCGGCAAATTGTTCGGCTAAATCCGGGCGATTCCGCTGAAAATAGCCCCACAAAATACGAGGGACTACCGATCCCCCTAAATGGCGATGGAGTTCTGCGTAGAGCGTCATAGAAACCTCTTATTGGAATGCGCGAGGGAGACTGAGATTAAGCAGGCAATTAAGAAAATATTAAGAAAAGATACAAAAAGTTATTAGATCCGTTCTACCGCATTTGGCCTGAGGTTGCAGGACTTTTGACAGAGAGTGTAATAAGTTGAATCTGTATTAGTCTCTAGGGATCAGATTCAGTTTGCAGATTTGTAGAGATTGAGGAAGCAAGTTGACAGGTAGAGGGCCGCCTGAGGATAATGATCATTTGTGTGAACTTTAACATCTGAAATTCCCTTGGCTAACGTCGTTGTCATCGGCGCCCAGTGGGGCGATGAAGGAAAAGGAAAAATCACCGACTTGCTCAGTCGGTCAGCCCATGTAGTTGTGCGTTACCAAGGCGGCGTAAACGCTGGGCATACAGTTGTCGTCAAAGATCAGACGTTTAAGCTGCATTTGATCCCGTCTGGAATTCTTTATCCAGAGACGGAATGTGTCATTGGTAGTGGTACAGTTATTGATCCCAAAGCCTTAATTACAGAACTGGATAAGCTGGAGGCGTTGAATGTTTCAACCGAGAATCTGCTGATTTCGGAAACGGCTCATGTCACCATGCCCTATCACCGACTGATTGACCAGGCGTCAGAAGAGAGTCGGGGGAGCAAAAAAATTGGCACCACTCGGCGGGGTATTGGTCCATCCTATGCCGATAAGTCTGAGCGAACAGGCATTCGGGTGATCGATCTGATGGATTTGCGATCGCTTAAGGAGCAACTAGAGTGGACCATCAATTATAAGAATGTCGTGTTGGAGAAACTGTATGGCTTGCCTCCGTTAGATCCCCAAGCTGTGATTGAAGAATATGCTCAGTATGCTGAGCGCCTCCGCTCTCATATTGTCGATAGTTCGCTGCACGTCTACAACGCGATTCAACAGCGGAAAAATGTCCTGTTTGAGGGGGCTCAAGGGACATTGCTGGATCTGGACCACGGCACCTATCCCTATGTCACCTCCTCTAACCCAGTAGCGGGAGGGGCCTGCATTGGAACTGGCGTCGGTCCAACCATGATCGATCGGGTAATCGGAGTGGCGAAATCCTACACCACTCGGGTTGGAGAGGGACCTTTCCCGACGGAAGTGACCGATGAAGCGGGCAAGTTGTTGCGGGACCTTGGAGCCGAGTTTGGCACTACCACAGGCCGAGAGCGTCGCTGTGGTTGGTTCGATGCTGTGATTGGCCGGTATGCAGTCCGCATCAATGGCTTGGATTGTCTGGCGATTACCAAGCTAGATGTGTTGGATCAGTTTGATCAGATCAACGTATGCGTAGCCTATGAGTTAGAGGGCCGTCGGTGTCTCGATTTGCCGGGGAATGCCCGCCAGTTCGCTCAGTGTAAGCCCATCTATAAAACGCTTCCAGGGTGGAAACAGTCTACAGAAAATTGCCAATCTTTGGATGATCTGCCCAAGCCAGCGCTGGATTATCTCAAATTCCTGGCGGAATTGATGGAGGTTCCCATTGCGATTGTGTCGCTTGGCGCCAGTCGGGATCAGACCATCATTGTCGAAGATCCAATCCATGGACCTAAACGGGCGCTGCTTCATGAAAATGGCGCTCCACAGGTTGCTTAAAGTAGGATGTCTAGGCGGAATTATGGGTGGCGGCTTTGACGATTGGAAGCCATGACTCCAGTGATACTTTACTCGGTTTTCTTGATTTCGCCTGCAGACTTTGGCGGTTTAAGCAATCCCGTCCTCTCTAAATAACTGTCGTTTTCTTTCTTATCGGATTTGATATCTATGGAACTGTCTATTGAATGTGGCAAACGCACATCAGGCCAAAAGACGAAAGCCCTTCGCCGAGAGGGGCTACTGCCAGCCGTCCTGTATGGCCACAATGGCGCAGAGTCGGTTGCTTTAACCGTAAATGCCAAAGAAGCTGAAATGCTCTTGCGTCGGGTATCCGTCAACAATACCTTGATTCAGGTTAAGGTGCCTGAGATTTCTTGGAGCGGACCAGCCTTGCTGCGAGAAGTTCAGACTCATCCTTGGAAAAACGCCATCTACCATCTCAGTTTTTTCTCTGTGGCTGCCCAGGCTGAGGTGGCAGTCACCGTTCCCCTCAACTACATTGGGGAGGCTGAGGGGGTGAAGAATGGCGGCGGCACACTGGATACGATTTTGACCGAAATACAGCTTAAGTGTCCGCCTAACGCGATCCCGGAAACGGTTGATATTGACATATCAACCCTCGATGTGGGTCATATACTGCAGCTGAAAGATCTAGTTTTACCGACCGGCATTACTGCGGTCGGCGACCCTGAAGCTCTTGTGGTGAATGTTTTATCTCCGAAAGGAGGAGCGGCCTCCGGTGAAGAGGGCGCTGAAGCAGCGGCAACCGCTGTTGGCTGATCAGGGCTGCTGACTGTGTGGGAATTTGTAGAAACGTAGTACTGCTACACTTCTACGATAATCAGTGCGGCGTTTCTACAACAATCAGTGTTATGTCCTACAAATACAGTGTTGTAATTAGCGACAACTTTTAGTTTTTAGGCTACCTTAAACGATGCTGGGGAGAGTTTCCTGGCATTTTTTAGTTGATTTTCAGAATTTCATGGTTGACGCCTCCCTGCCGCTGCTAATTCAACAGATGCTCCAGTCAGCGTTCTATCCTCATCCGACGGTTGAACCCATCCAGCTGATACAGACCCATATTTCCTATGTGCTGCTGACGGGAGAGTATGCCTACAAAATTAAAAAGCCCTTAGATTTCGGATTTCTGAACTATTCCACTCTAGAAAAACGACGTCACTTTTGCCAGGAAGAGTTGCGACTCAACCAGCGAGGCGCCGCCATGCTCTATCTAGA